>NZ_JBWKNX010000012.1:0-123168 GCF_059415785.1 Brevundimonas sp. GW821-FHT10A07 | reverse complement strand
ACATGGCCGCTCCGACCAGGCTCAGCAGAACGTCAGATCAACCCTTGCCAACGGGGAGCCGTCCACACATGGCGCATTGGCGACATCGGCTAATGACTGACACTGACTCATCTCGGAACCTGGGAACGTCCGTTTGCCGGACCGGATATAAGAGGCGGAAGTGGCCTCTCCGGGTTGGTCCAACCTTCATGCTCAATTGGCGTGAAGAACGGGGTTAGGACGCGCGTCATCCCTTTCGATCGGGCACGCTCGCTGGCGGCGGTATTCCGATTTGGCCGACGCGCAGGCGATCGACATCCTGTTCGCGAACGCGTTCTCGCCGGAAAAGGTCGCGACCGAACAAGCCTATCTTGACCGTCCCGATTCAGGGGGGGCGAGCGGCCTTACGGCTGGGCGTGGCTGTTGATGCTGCAGAGCGAACTGCTGGCCGCCGACAGCCCGCACGCGCGGACGCTTCAACCGCTCGCGGAAGCGTTCGCGGCGCGGTGGCGCGCCTATCTGCCGCTGCTGACCTATCCAGTGCGCGCCGGCACGCACGCCAACACCGCCTTCGCGCTGGTCCTGGCCGATCACTATGCGCGGGTCGCCGGTGACGAGCCGATGCGGGCCCTGATGGCCGAACGCGCACAGGCATGGTTCGGGGCGGATCGCGCGGCCCAGGCGTGGGAACCCAGCGGCGAGGACTTCCTGTCGCCGACGCTGATGGAGGCGTTGGCGATGCAGCGGGTTTTGCCGGCGGAGACGTTCGCGACATGGCTCTCCGGTTTCCTGCCGGGGTTAGCCGATGGAGCCCCCGCCGCCTTGCTCTCGCCTGCGCATGTCAGCGATCGCCGCGACGGTCGGATCTGCCATCTCGATGGCCTGAACCTCAGCCGGGCCTGGGCGATGCGGGAACTCGCGCCGGTGACGCCGGGCGCGGCGGCCGCTGTGCTGGAAGCCTCCGCAACGGAGCATCTGGCGGCGGCGATCTATGAGGTCGCGGGGGACTATATGGGCGAGCACTGGCTGGCCAGCTTTGCCATGCTCGCGTTGACGGGCGTAGACATGGCGGATTTTTGACGCTTACTGATGCGTGAGGGATTTTTGAAGGTGTAGCCTCGTGGCGTCCGAACGATCAACGGATGAGGACACGGCGTCGGCATGGTCTGTCGCCGAAGGACCGGTGCACCGCCTCAACCTGAATCTTCTGTATCCGCTCGACGCCATCCTGCATGCATCGACCCTGACCGAAGCCGGACGCCGGGTCTTGCTCAGTCAGTCGGCGATGAGCCACGCGCTGCGACGCCTGCGGGAGCATTTCGGGGACGATCTCGTCGTCCATTCGGGCGGGGAGCAGCAGCTTACGCCTCTCGGCCTGGCGCTGCGCGTCGAAGTCCGCCGCGTCATGCGGGAAGTGAACGCCACCTTCAACTTCACCATCGCCTTCGATCCGTCGACCACGACCGAGACGATCACCGTCGCCGCGCCGGATGTGATCGAACAGATGATCCTCGGGCCCCTATTGAGGAGGTTATCAAGCGGGGCGCCCGGCCTGTCGGTCAATGTGGTCCCGCTCGACGTCGAGATGCCGCAACGCTCGCTCGATCAAGGCGCGGATCTACTGCTCCTCCCAGCGGAGGCGGCGATCGACCGGCTGGAAACAGCGCCGATCCTGAGCGACCATGTATCGTGCATGATCTGGACCGGGCATCCAGAGTTGGGAGACCAATATCACATCAGCGAGGCGCAGTACCGAGCGGCGCGCCACGTCGCCGCCCCAGGCGAAAAGAGCTCGGTGTTCCCGCTCGACCCGCACGGCGCCGAGTTGCTGAAGACCCGCCGCATCCATATGCGGGCGACCTCGCAGGCCACCCTTCCCGCGGTCGTCATCGGCAGCGACCTGATAGCCACGGGAAGCTCATGGCTGTTCCAGCATTATGCTTCGTTGATGCCTTTGAGGCTCGTCGAGGCGCCCTTCGCCACCAAGCAGACGACCATCGTCGCGCAATGGGCGAGCCACCGTCGGCGCGACCCGATGCTGGTCTGGTTCGTCAAGCAGATCGATGACTATGCCGTGCTGGCTGGCGGCCGACCTAAGGCATCGAACTCGCTCATACCCCCCATGAACACTTCGCATTTGCCTGTCACATGAGTGACATCTAGCGTTCCTCTCGACGGGAAATCCGGCTGACGCGCTCTGCGTCAAGAAACGGAATCCGTCAGCGGGGAAGGACGGCTACGGTTGCGACCTCCATGGGAAGCCACCGTATTTTGCCGAGAGGCGAGTCTGTTTTAGCACAGGGTTTCGTTCGACCGGGCGTGCGGCAATAGCTGTGCGCGGGGTGGTGCGCGCCCTTCGGGAGGGGTGAATGTTCTACTTTACTGTGAATGTACGCGGCTTGTTAAGCACAGCCAGCCTTGGCGTGCTCGCGATAGCGGGAGTGGTCGCGCCGTCGGCCGCGGCGGCTCAGGACGCTGGGGCGGGCTCTGTCGACTTGCCCGCCACGCCGATGGCCGAGGCGATTCAGACGATCGCCGCACGGACGGGCGAGACGATCAATTACGACCCCGACGCCGTCAGGGGACTAGTCTCTCGGCCAGTGCGCGGAGCCCAGAATGCCCGGCAGGCGGCCGAGGCGGCGATCAAGGGCAGTAGCCTGGCTGTCCTTCCAGGCGCGAATGCGGGGTTGGTCATTGTCACCGACCCGGTCATCCTGAGTGAGGTCGTCGTGACCGCACGGCGCGACGAGGCGGAAACCAGCGCGCTGGTCCGCCAGTCGAGCACCTCCGATCGCAACGGCCTGGGCCTGCGCCACCAGCCGCGCAATACGCAGGTCATCACCGCCAAGACGATCGAGGAACAGCAGGCGCTCAACATCACCGACATCCTGCGCAACGCGGGCGGCGTGTCGGCGCTGGTCAACACCCCCAATAGCGGCGCCAGCTATACGCTCCGCGGCTTCTCGGCGGGCGGTTTGGTCAACGGCCTGACGACGACGTCGCAATATGGCGTCAATGCCGGGGCCGATCAGCCGGTCGCCAATATCGAGCGGGTCGAAGTCCTGAAGGGCCCCGACGCGCTGCTGGCCGGGTTCGGCAATCTGGGCGGTAACGTCAACGTGGTGACGAAGAAGCCGAGCGCCGAGCGGCGGCTGGCCGTCGGCTTCGATACGGGCTCGTTCGGGCTGGTGCGCGGCGTGATCGACGCCAACGATGCGATCATCGCCAACAACAAGCTGTCGGCGCGCGTCATCGCCAGCGCGCAGACGATGGACCACAATTACGGCGGCTATACGGGTGACGAGAGCTGGCTGTTCGCGCCGACCGTGCGGTACAAGGATCGCCTGACCGATGTCGTGATCGGCGCCAGCATCAACGAAGGCTCCAGCGGCATCGGCGCCTTCACGCTGTTCGACAAGACGACCAGGCAGATCATTGATCGCGACCCCTCGCGGCCCATCTATGCGCCAAACCAGGGTATTCACATCAACACCACGCGGGTCTACTTCGATGCGACGCGACAGATCGTGCCGGGTATCGACCTCGTCGTACGCGGTACGCACGACCAGACCCTGCTGACGCTCCGGGCCGCCAACGTCGGCTACAGCCGTGCGGGCGCTCTGGTGGCCGATACCCAAGGTTCGCGGCAGGACGGCTCATCCAGCGCCATCGACAGCTTCCTGCGGATCAAGACGCAGATCGGCGACGGCGTGAAGGCCAGCTTCAACGTTGGCTACAATTACAGCGACGGCGACGGCGCGCAGCAGAGCGGGCTGGTCTATCACCGGGCCACGAACCCGTCGCTCGACGCCAATACGCCCTTGGTCGTCATACCGTGGTCAGAGTTTGGCGATGTGCAGATCCGCAACGGCGGCAAGCAAGAGGGGGTCTATGGTCAGGCTCTGATCGAGTTCTGGAAGATCAAGGTCCTGGGCGGCGTTCGCCAGAACTGGTTCGAAACCACATCGCAGACGTTTTTCGCGGGCCCGTCGCCATTATTGGTACAACGCAAGAGTGGCGTATCACCGGGCGGCGGCGTCATCTTCGACGCCACGGACAACCTTTCGATCTTCGCCAATTATGCGCGAGGGGAGCAGGCCACGTTCACGGTCGCCAAGGATGGCTCCATCCTGCCGAACATCATCACCAACAACAAGGAAGCGGGCGTCAAGCTCGACCTCTTCCAAAAGCGCGCGACAATCAATGCGTCCTACTTCGATATCCAGCAGGACAATATCATCGTTCGCGACCCAACGGATCCGACCAACCTCTTCCCCGGACCGGGGCAGCGCGGGCGGGGCGTCGATCTGAACATCGCCGGGCAGTTGTCGCCGGGATGGACGGTGCTGGCGTCGCTGACGCGCACCAAATATGCGCTGTTGACGACGAACGCCTTCCAGACGGTCGTGGCGAACCAGCCGCGTGACACCTACAGCGTCTATTCGACCTATCGCAGGAAGATTTCGGAGGGTGTCAGCGGCGGCGTATCGGCCGGCCTGTACGGGCGGTCGAGCTCGTTCGCCAACCTGCTGGGCCAGTATGTCGTACCGGCGTCGAGGCAGATCGATGCGAATGCCTTCCTCAGTGTGAGGGGCTTCGACATCAATGTCGGTGTCCGCAATATCTTCGATCGCCGAAACTACGGGTCGAGCTCCATCTTCACCTACGTGCCGGTCGGAGAGCCGCGCAGCGTGCGCCTCAGCATTTCCAAGCGCCTGTTCTGATCGGGTATCGCAGACCGATGAATCCCCCTGCCGCCAATGTCGAGGAGACCCGCCGCGAGGCGGGTCTCCAGTCCTCCCAGCCGGGGCGAGAACGCTGGGCCCATGCTTGGCGCTTGAGCACGCGCTATTTCGTGTCGGACGACTGGAAATGGGCGTGGTTTCTGGTGGCGTGCTACTGCGCGATCGAGGTCGGCACGACCTATGCCTTCCTGCTGGCCAATCAGTGGCAGCGCCATTTCTACGATGCGATCGAACAGCGGCAGGGCGGATTGTTCCTGTCGCTGGTCTTCGCCTTCTCAATGATCATCCTTCTCCAGATCGGGACGGCCTTCGCGCACAATATCGTCGGCTGGACGCTGTCGATGCGGTGGCGCCAATGGCTGACCGAATGGTATCTGGGCCGCTGGTTCGCCCGCGATCGCTTCTATGAGATCGAGCGGTTGCGGATGATCGACAATCCCGACCAGCGCATCGCCGAAGACCTGAAGGAGTTCACGGCGATGGGCTTGGTCTACGGTACGTCGCCGCTCGCCATCGTGATCTCGATCCTCTTCAGTCTGGTGCGCGCGATCGTCTTCGCCGCCATATTGCTGCAGACATCCTCGCCGATCAGCATTCCCCTGCTCGGCCATCGCATCCCGCTGCCCGGCGGCGACCTCGTCTGGTTCGCGATCGTCTATGTCCTGTTTGGCACGGTGTTCATCACCTGGATCGGCAAGCCGTTCGTCCGGCGCCGGATGCGCGAGCAGCATTACGAAGCCGATTTCCGCAGCGACCTGCTTCACGTCCGGCGCAACAGCGAACAGATCGCCTTTTCCGGCGCGCAGGGGATCGAACAGGACGGGCTTGGCAACGCTCTCGCCCATATCCGGCGCAATTGGTACCGCATGATGCTGGCCAATGCGGGCTTGCAGGTAGGGCAGGGCGTCTATCAGCAGGTCATGGGCATCGTCCCACTGTTTCTGACCGTGCCGAAATACTTCGCGGGCGCGATCAGCTTCGGTCAGGTCCAGGCGGCGCGCGACGCCTTTGCGCAGTTCGCGGGCAGTCTGTCCTATATCGTCACCGCCTATCCGAGCATCGCCCGCCAGATCGCCAACATCAATCGTCTGAAGGCGCTGGACGATGCGATCGACTACGAGCGGCCGCGTGGCATCGGCTTTACGCCCGGCGGCGCGCCCGAGGGCGTCGCGATCAGTGCGACGGGTCTGATGCTGCGTCGCCCGAATGGCGAGCCTTTGCTGTCGGTCGCCGACTGGACCATCCGCGATGGCGAGCGCTGGGTGATCGAAGGGCCTTCGGGCACGGGCAAGACCACCCTGCTACGGGCCATCGCCGGACTGTGGCCGGATGGATCGGGCCACGTCGCCATGACCCGGCGCGGTACGGCGATGCTGGTGCCGCAGCGGCTCTACCTTCCGCTCGGTACGCTCAAGAACGCCATCTGCTTCCCCGACCGGACCGAGGATCACGATGACGCGGCCATCGCGGCGCTTCTCGGGCGTGTCGGGCTCGACGCCCATATGGACGCGATGCACGAGTCCCGCATGTGGCAGGACGAATTGTCGCCCGGCGAGCAGCAGCGGGTGGCGCTGGCCCGCATTCTTCTCCAGCGCCCGACCTTGCTGGTGCTGGACGAGGCGACGAGCGCGCTCGACGCGGACAACGCCGCGCATTTCTACCAGTCGGTGCTCGACGCCCTGCCCGAGGCGACCATCGTCAGCGTGGTGCACAACGAGAAGCTGGCCGTCTATCACACCGATCGCCTTAAGCTGCATCACGGCCACGCCACCGCCGCCCGTATCGAGGCTCAGGCGTGACCCGGCTGCTCACCCAGACCGAGACCGAGCTGCGCGAGGCGGCCCAGTTGGCGGTGGAGCTGGCGGGCCGGCGTGGGGCGCGGGCGCGCGCCTCGGTCCATCATGACGCCGTCGCCAGGATCGCGGTGCGCGACGGCGAGGTGGAAACGGCCGAGCGCAGCGGTGGTCAGGGCCTGGGCCTGACCGTGTTTCACGAGGGGCGTCGCGGATCGGCCTCGACCGCCGGGTTCGATCGGGCGGCGGTGGAGCGGGTCGTCGAGGAGGCGATGCTGATCGCCGGGCATGTCCAGCCCGATCCAGACGCCGACATGCCCGCCGCGGACGCGCTCGCCTTTTCCGGTCCGGCGCCCTTGCTCTACGCCGACAGTCCCCGGGGGCCGGAGACGCTGCTGGACGCCGCGAACACGATGAACCGCATCGCCATCGGCGTCGCCGCCGCCGACAGCCGCCTGCGCGCGGGCGAGTCCGTGGCCGTGGCGACCGAAGGCCTCTGGGCGTTGGCGACCAGCGACGGCTTCTGCCGCAGCGCGCTGCGCTCCAACGACGCCCGCTGGACGGTGATGCTGGCGCAGGACGAGGGCGGCGGCATTTCCGACTTCTGCCAATCGCAGGAACGACGGGCCGACGCCCTGTCGTCCGCTGAACAGCTTGCGAAGGCCGCCGCCGACCGCGCACGCGGGGCCCTGGGGGCGCGCTCGGTCGACAGCCGTCGCTGCCCGGTGCTGTTCGAGCCGCGTGTCGCCGCCATTCTGGTCGGCGAGTTGGCGGGCGCGCTTACAGGAACGGCGCAACATCGGCGCATGAGTTTCCTGCCCGGTCCGATCGGACGCGGCGTGGCCGCCGCGCACCTTGATCTTCACGAAGACCCGTTCGAGCCTCTGGGTCTGGCCAGCGGCGGCTTCGACAGCGAGGGGATCGCCGGATCGCCGCGCGCCATCCTCCGGTGCGGCGTGGTCGAGGGGCTCTTCCTGTCGAGCTTCACGGGGCGCAAGCTGGGCCTGTCCTCGACCGGCAATGCCGATGGCTATTACAATCTGCGGCTGACCAGCACGGCCGAAAGCGGCGACTGGGCCGAGATGCTGCGGATGCTGGGCGCCGGGCTGGTGGTCACCCAGTTTCAGGGCGGCAAGACCGATCCCGCGAGCGGCAACTGGACCCAGGCGGTGCGGGGCCTTTGGGTCGAAGACGGGCAGGTGGTCCATGCCGTCACCGACGTGACGCTGGCCGGGACCATGCCCGCGATGCTGAACGGCGTCCGCGCGGTCGGCCGGGACGTCGAGCGGCTGGGCGCGATCCGCACCGGTTCGATCCTGATCGATGACATGCTGGTGGGAGGCCGGGCATGAACGGCGGCGCCCTCGCGATCGACCGCGCACGCTCGGCGTTGCTCGGCCCGGCCGGACTCGACGAAGCGGCGATCGCCCGCGCGCTGGGCGAGCTGGCCGGAGGCGGCGCGGATTTCGCCGACCTCTATTTCGAGACGACCAGCATGCGCAGTTGGGGTCTGGAGGGCGGGCGCGTCACCCAGGGCGGCTTTGTCATGCGCCAGGGCGTCGGCGCCCGCGCGGCCCATGCCGGCCAGGTGAGCTTCGCCCACTCCGCCGATATCCGCGAGGGCGCGCTGCTCGACACCGTGCGCGCGGTGCGGACGCTGGAGCGTCGCGGGGAGACGAGACGACATCCGCAAGGTGTCGCGCTAAACCGCCGGGTCGCGGGACATGATCTCTATCCCGCGGTCGATCCGGTCGCGGTCGAGGACGCCGGCGCCTGGATCGCGATCCTGAAACGAATCGACGAACAGGCGCGCGCGCATGATCCGCGCATCGTGCGGGTCGACGCCAACGTCCGCGCGACCGACACGACGGTGCTGGTCGCCGATGCCGACGGTTTGCTGGCTGGCGACGTGCGGCCCATGACCATCCTGTCGATGGTCGTGATCGCCGAACACAACGGTCAGCGCGCGCGCGGACAGGCGGGTCTGGGCCGGCGCGCCGGCCTGGACGGGTTCGATGCGGCCTCGATCGATACGATGATCGCGACCGCGACGCGCATGGCGGTCAACAATCTAGACGCCGTGCCCGCGCCGGCCGGCGAAATGCCGGTCGTGCTGGGGCCGGGCTATCCGGGCGTGCTGTTCCACGAGGCGGTGGGCCACGGTCTGGAGGCCGATCACCACCGCAAGCATCTGTCCGCCTTCGACGGCAAGGTCGGCGAACGCATCGCCGCCCCCGGTGTGACGGTGATCGACGATGGCGGCATCGCGGGGCGGCTGGGGTCGCTGGGCATCGACGACGAAGGCGTCGCGCCCGACCGCACCTTGCTGGTCGAGGACGGCGTGCTGACCGGGCTGATGCAGGACCGGCTCAATGCGGGTCTGATGAACGCGCGCTCGACCGGCAACGGCCGCCGGCAGTCCTATGCGCATCTGCCGATGCCGCGCATGACCAACACGTTCCTTGCGAACGGCGCCGCCGATCCGGCCGATATCATCGCCTCGATCGATCGCGGCGTCTATGCGACCGAATTCGACGGCGGGCAGGTCGATATCGTCACCGGCCGTTTCAACTTCACCACGATCGAGGCCTGGCTGGTCGAGAAAGGTCGACTGGTCGCCCCGGTGCGCGGCGCGACGCTGATCGGCGTTGGGCACGAGGCGCTGCGCCATGTCTCGATGATCGGCAACGACCTGGCGCTCGACAGCGGCATGGCGACCTGCGGCAAGCAGGGTCAGTCGCTGCACGTCAGCGTCGGCCAGCCCACGCTGCGCATCGACCGGATGATGGTCGGCGGACAGGCCGGCTGACCCCCTATTTCCCCCGAAAGGACAGTTATCATGCGTAACGCGACCGAGCAGGACTTCGACGAGATCGTGATGAAGAACGACAAGCCCGTGCTGGTCGACTTCTGGGCGCCCTGGTGCGCGCCGTGCAAGGCGTTGGCCCCCACGCTCGACGAGATGGCCGAGGAATATATCGACGAGATGGAGATCGTGAAGGTCGATATCGAGGCCAATCCCAAGCTGGCCGAGCGGTTCGCCGTCCGCGGCATCCCACTGCTGATGATCGTGAAGGACGGCGCGGAGACCGGGCGGACCTTCGGCACCATCTCGCGCAGCCGGCTCGACGCCTTTGTCGACGCCCATGTGGGAACGGAATGATGACGACTATCGCGTTCCAGGGCGATGCGGCGGTCAAGGCGCAGGCGGTGGAGCGCCTGCGGCGCCACATCGCGGCGGGCAGCTTCGTCTATTTCCCGGCCTGGGAGAACCAGCAGGCCAATGTCATCGGCGCCGTCATGGAAGCCGACGATACGCCGGGCTTCGCCGAGCGACTGGGATATCCGGTCGCGCTGGCCGAGGCTCTGCCGATGTTCGTCAACGGCTTCCGTCCGAAGACCGAGGCCGAACGCTTCGCGCAGGCGTGGCTGGAGCGGACGCCCGTCGGGGCCGATCTGAAGTCGATCGTCTCGCGATTGGTGCTGGACCTCCTCGCCAACGCCGAACTGACGGCTCTGACCGAACAGCGCCCGGATGTGGAGCAGGGCCGTCTGGCGATCATGGCCTTGCATCGGCGTGCGATCGACGGCGACGAACCCGATCGAAAGACGTGGAAAGCGGCCCGCATGGCCGCCGTCGCCGCGACGGACGCTCTGGAGGAGGCGACGCTGGATCGTCGGGCGGGGCAGGTTATCGAGGCGGCGGCCTGGCCGGGCGCCATGCGCACCGTCCTGCGCGACACGCTGAACGGGCTGGGAACACTCGAGCTCTATCTTTCCCTGTCGAGGATCGGCTGGACCGAGCAAGACGAGAGCCGCGTCTTCCATATCCGCGAGCAGGCGGAGAAGGACGGATACAAGGCCGAATTCGCCGGGCTCGAGCGCGTACTGGCGATCCTGGACGCCGACCATCCGGACCTGGCGCGGCAGTTTCGCCTGCGGCTGGAGCAGGTGGAGGCGTCCAGCGAACGGTATCGGTCGATCGGCTGGAAGACGATCGAGTTGATGGAGCGCGCGCCGCTGGCCGCCGCGCCGGTTCCCGAACAGTAAGGATGAGGACATAGGATGCCGAGGACGACCGGGCCGCGCGTACGGCACAGCAAGATCCTGATCATCGGCTCGGGCCCGGCGGGCTATACCGCCGCCGTCTATGCCGCGCGGGCCGCGCTGGCGCCGACCCTGATTGAGGGGCCGCAGCCGGGCGGGCAGCTGACCATCACCACCGAGGTCGAGAACTGGCCGGGCGAGGAGAGCGTGCTCGGTCCTGACCTGATGGCGCGGATGGGCGAGCAGGTGCGCAAGGCCGGTGTCGACGTCGTCAGCGACCTCATCGTCGAGGTCGATCTGACCCGCGCGCCGTTCCGCGCGGTCGGCGACGGCGGCGCGCAGTATACGGCCGATACGATCGTCGTGGCGACGGGCGCATCCGCCCGCTGGCTGGGACTGGAGAGCGAGACCGACTATCGCGGGCGCGGCGTGTCGGCCTGCGCGACCTGTGACGGCTTCTTCTATCGCGGCCGGGTCTGCGCGGTCGTCGGCGGCGGCAACACGGCTGTCGAGGAGGCGCTGTACCTCACCAATTTCGCCGAGAAGGTCTATCTCATCCACCGCCGCGACACGCTCCGCGCCGATCGCACCAACCAGGCGCGGCTTCGCGCCAATCCCAAGGTCGAGATCGTCTGGAACGCCGAAGTCGCCGAGGTGCTGGGCGACGGCGGCGGCGTGACCGGCGTGGCGCTGCGCGACACCCGTGACGGCGCCGTGTCGCACCTGGCGGCGCAGGGGCTGTTCGTGGCGATCGGCCACGATCCCGCGACCGCCCTGTTCAAGGGGCAACTGCATATGGACGGCGAGGGCTATGTCCTCGTCGCGCCCGGATCGACCGCGACCAGCGTGCCGGGCGTGTTCGCGGCCGGTGACGTGCAGGACAGGCTGTTCCGTCAGGCGGTGACGTCGGCGGGCATGGGCTGCATGGCCGCGCTGGAGGCCGAGCGCTATCTGGCCGGGCGCAACGCGCATGCGATCGCTGCCGAAGGCGCCGACATCGGCGTGTTGGTCTGACACACCCGCAAGATGGAAAATCCAATGACAAACCCGCTGCTCGACACGCTGGCCCTGCCGTGCTTCGGCGATATCCGGCCCGACCAGATCGCCCCTGCGCTCGGCCAGGCGCTCGCCGATCACCGCGCGGTCGTAGCCAAGATCGTCGCGGCCCGGCCCACCGATTTCGCAGACGCGTGGCTGCCGCTGGAGCGGGCGGACACCGCCATCGGGGGCGTCTGGTCGGCGGTCACCCATCTCCAAGCCGTCGCCGACACGCCGGAACTGCGCGCCGCCCATGCAGCGGGCCAGGCGCGGCTCGTCGAGAACCATCTTCAGGTCATGCAGAACCAGGCTCTGTATGAGGTGCTGGTCGCACTGACCAAGACAGGCGAATTTGCGGACCGGTCCGATGCGGATCGCGCCGCCGTCCAGCACATGATCCGCGACTTCAAGCTTTCCGGTGTCGCGCTCGCGCCCGAGAACCGCGACCGCTTCGCGACCATTTCGGTGGAGCTGTCGCAGCTTTCGACCGAGTTCGGCAATGCAGTGCTGGACGCGACCGACGTCTGGTTCGAGCATGTAGAGGACGAAGCGATCCTCGGAGGGCTTTCGGACGCCGACAAGGCGATGTTTGCGCAGACGGCCAAGGCCAAGGGGCTGACCGGCTGGGTCGTCACGCTCCAGATGCCCAGCGTCAACGCGGTCCTGGCCTTCGCCGAGGACCGCGGCCTGCGCGAGCGTGTCTATGCCGCATCGGGCACGCGCGCGTCCGACCAGGGGCCGCACGCCGGCCAGTTCGACAATTCCGGGCGGATCATCGATATTCTCGACCGGAGGCGCGAGGCTGCGCGGTTGCTCGGCTTTGCCGATCCGGTCGCATGGTCGCTCGCCACCAAGATGGCGACCGATGCGGATGCGGTCCTGGCCTTTCTGCGCGATCTCGCCGCCCGCGCGAAGCCGGCCGCCGAGCGGGAGATGGCGGCGCTGGCGGATCATGCCGCCAGGCATCTGGGCATCGCCGATCTTCAGCCTTGGGACGTCGCCTATGTCGCCGAGCGGATGCGGCAGGCCCTCTATGCCGTCGACGAGCAGGCGGTGCGCGCCCATTTCCCGGTCGAGCGCGTCCTCGCCGGGTGGCGGCGGCTGCTCGACCGGCTGTTCGGCATCCGTCTGATTGCGCGGCCCGACGTCGCCGTCTACCATCCCGACGCCTGCTATTATGACGTGGCGGACGAAGGTGGCGCGGTGTTCGCGGGCGTCTATCTCGACCTGCACGCGCGCCCGGGCAAGCGTGGCGGCGCCTGGATGGCGCAGGCGCGACCCCGGCTCAACGACGGGAATCTCCAGCGCGTGCCGGTCGCCTATCTCGTCTGCAACTTCGCGCCGAAGACCGATGGCAATCCCGCGCTGCTCAGCCACAAGGAAGTCGTTACCTTCCTGCACGAGACCGGGCATTGCCTGCATCACCTGTTCACCCGCGTCGACCGGCCCAATATCGCCGGCATCAGCGGGTTCGAATGGGATGCGGTCGAACTGCCCAGCCAGTTGATGGAGGATTTCGCCTGGGACGGCGCCGTGCTGGCCGACATGTCCGGCCACTATGTGACGGGCGCGCCGCTGCCCGATGCGCTGTTCGAGACGCTGCTCGCCGCTCGCCACTTCCTGTCGGGGATGTTCGTCGTACGTCAGGTCGAATTCGCGCTTTTCGACCTGTTGCTGCATCTGGGCGTGCTCGGCGACGACCCCATCGACGTGATCGAGACTGTGCGTGACGAGGTGGCGGTGGTGCGGCCGCCGTCATGGCACCGCTTTCCGCACGCCTTCACCCATATCTTCGCGGGCGGCTACGCCTCGGGCTATTACAGCTATCTCTGGGCCGAGGTGCTGGCCGCCGACGGGTTCCAGCGCTTCGCCGAGGCCGGGCTGATCGACCGCGGCGTCGCGGCGAGCTTTTGCGAGGAAATCCTCTCCCGGGGCGCGAGCCGTCCGGCGGCGGAGAGCTTCCGCGCCTTCCGCGGACGCGACGCGGATCTGGCCGCGATGCTGGTGCGGCACGGGCTGGTGAACCAATGATCCTCAACCCAAACGACGCCGCACGCGCCTGGCGCGCCAAGGCGATCCGCCAGATCGAAGCGGATTTCAACCGGTCCGCCGACACGCACCTTATCCGGCTGGACCTGCCCCGGTATCCCGGGATCACGCTCTATCTGAAAGACGAGAGCAGCCATCCGACCGGCAGCCTGAAGCACCGGCTGGCGCGATCACTGTTTCTCTACGCCCTGTGCAATGGCTGGATCGGTCCCGATACCTGCGTGATCGAGGCGTCATCGGGATCGACGGCGGTCAGCGAGGCCTATTTCGCGCATTTGCTGGGCTTGCGCTTCATTGCGGTCGTGCCGGCGTCGACGGCCGCGCCCAAGCTCGAGGCGATCCGCTTTCATGGCGGGGAAATCCACGCGGTCGATGACCCCCGCACCGTCTACGACGTCGCGCACCGCCTCGCGGGCGAGACGAAAGGCCACTATCTCGACCAGTTCACCTATGCCGAACGCGCGACGGACTGGCGCGGCAACAACAACATCGCCGAGAGCATCTTCTCGCAGATGGCGGCGGAGGCGTTTCCGGTCCCGGCCTGGATCGTGTGCGGCGCCGGCACGGGCGGGACATCCGCCACGATCGGCCGCTACATCGCCTATCAGCGCCATGCCACACGGCTTTGCGTCGCCGATCCGGTTCACTCGGTCTTCCATCGCCATTTCGCCGATCCGGCGGTCGTGTCTCTGCCGAAAGGGAGCGCGAGCTGCGTTGAAGGGATCGGGCGATCGCGTGTCGAGCCAAGCTTCATCTCTTCAGTCATCGACCGAATGATCGCGGTCGACGATGCCGCCAGCATCGGCGCAATGCGGGCGCTGTCTTGTCGTCTGGGGCGCCGGGTAGGCGGTTCCACCGGCACAAATATGGTAGCCGTTGTCCGTCTAGCCGACGAGATGGCGAGCCAGGGCGAAGCGGGCTCGATCGTATCGATCCTCTGTGACGGGGGAGATCGATACGGCTGCACCTACTATGATGACAATTGGCTGGAAGCGCGCGGGATCGACTGGAGGCCCGATGAAGCGCTGTTTAGGACCCAGTTTGATACCTGAGGAGGGGCTGCACTCGGGCCGGCCGCCCTCTGCATCGTGACCTTGACCCCGATGATGGACCGGGCCTCGGTCTCTACGCCAAGTTTCGCGTTTTCGGCGGGCGTCGTCGAGGGAGAGGAACCAGGCCGTATTCAGGCATTTGGCCCGGACCTTGCCGTTGAAGGACTCGGCGAGCGCGTTGTCCGTCGGCTTACCGGGCAGCTGAAGTCCAGTGTGACGCCATGCTGGAACGCCCATAGATCCAGGTCACGCGAGACGAACTCGGGCCCGTTGTCGACACGGATCGTTCGGGGATAGCCGGTTACCGCGGCTGGCCAGCTGGCGGATGCGGGCGTCAAACCCGGGGCCGTGGAGGACAAGCTCTCCATCATTCCGGACCTGGAGGCGGTGACCCCAGCCGCCTGAGGGCGAAACCAGATGGTCTGGGCGCTTAGCCGCCCAGACCATCATATTGCTCAAATGAACGGCCGAATTGTCGCGGTTTTGGCCCGACGCCTCGGCCAGCTGCTTTCACGCGAAGGGCGACGGCCGAATGCAGAGAGGCCCGGTTCCCTGCATTCGGCCGCTAGACCCTGCCTATCCTTGAATGAACGCCAGCAGGTCGGCGTTGACGACGTCCGGATGGGTGGCGAACAGCCCGTGGGACAGGCCGGGATAGGTCTTCAGGGTTCCGTTCGACAGCAGCTTGACAGCCTGGTGCGCGGACGCGTCGATCGGCACGACCTGATCGTCCTCGCCATGCAGCAGTAGCACCGGCAGGGACACGGCCTTCAGGTCCTCGGTGAAGTCGGTTTCGGAGAAGGCGGTGATGCAATCGTATTGAGCCTTTGCGCCGCCGGCCATGCCCTGGCGCCACCAGTTGCGGATCAGGCCTTCGCTCACCTCCGCCCCTTCTCGGTTGAAGCCGTAGAAGGGACCCGACGGCACATCGAGGAAGAACTGCGCGCGGTTCTGCTTGAACGCGTCGCGGAACCCGTCGAACACCGCCATCGGCAGACCGCCGGGATAGGCCGCCGTAGCCAGCATGATCGGCGGCACGGCGCCGATCAGCACGGCCTTGGCGACGCGGCCGGGCCGGCTGCGGGCGACGTAGCGGATCACCTCGCCCCCGCCGGTGGAGTGACCGATATGGATGGCGTTCTTCAGGTCGAGCGCCTCGGCCAGTTCCGCGACGTCCGCGGCGTAGGTGTCCATGTCATTGCCCGTGTCGGTCTGGTCCGAACGGCCGTGGCCGCGGCGGTCATGGGCGATGACGCGAAATCCCTTGTCCAGGAAGAACAGCATCTGGTTGTCCCAGTCGTCGGCGCTGAGCGGCCAGCCGTGGTGGAAGACGATGGGTTGAGCGTCCTTGGGGCCCCAGTCCTTGTAGAACAGGCGGGTGTCGTCGGAGAGGGTCAGGTAGGTCATGGCTATGTCCTTTGAGAGGGTGGTTTGAAAGCGAAGGTTTCGGTCGGGTTGCAGGCGTCAGTTCGGCCGGCCGCCGGCGCTGCGGGCGGCCTGATCGATCACGTCGGCGACGGCGTGCGGTTGTGAGATCATCGGGACGTGGCTGGCGCGAATCTCGACTTTGACGGCGCCGATCTTCTCAGCCTGCTGACGCAGCATGGCCGGGGCGATGGCGGCGTCTTCAGTGGCGACGATGAACCAGCTCGGGCGCGTCCTCCAGGCGGCCTGGGTGACCGGCGTGGCGAAGGCCGACATAGCGATGGGCACTTGAGAGTCGCGCATGAAGGCGGCGTCTGCATCGCCGACGTCGGCGGCGAACCCCTCCTGGAAGCGTTCGGCGCTGATGAAGCCGAATCCGTCGGCCTGTTCCTCGATCACGAAGGTCGAGGGGATGCCGAAGCCCTTATACTGGTCCCCGGCCGTCTCGCCGACATCGGCGGTCAGGGCGGAGACATAGACCAGGCCCTTCACCTTTTCGTCGACGCCGGCCTCGGTGATCACCACGCCGCCCCACGAGTGGCCGACAAGAATGGTTCCGCCGTCCTGGCGGGCGAGGGCGCGCCGCGTGGCGGCCACGTCGTCGGCCAGGGAGGTGAGGGGGTTCTGGACGATGGTCACCCGGTAGCCGCGAGCGGTCAGGTCGTCATAGACGGCCCTCCAGCCCGAGCCGTCGGCGAAGGCGCCGTGGACGAGAACGACGTTGCGGACGGTCTGAGCCGCCGGAATCGTCTGGACGGACTGGGCCTGAGCGGCTCCGCCGATGCTGGCGGCGCCGACGGCGGCGAGGAGGATGTTGCGGAACTTGATCATGGTCGTTTCCTTTGGAACTGGGTTGGGACGGTGGTGGCGGACGTGAGAGTGAAGGCGAAATCGCGATAACATTTATCGCGCTAAAAGAAGATGCATGAAGCGCCGGAGTTCTGTCAAGCCAATATTTATCGCGATATATAACTTTCTGTCGCCTCCCGGTCTGAGGCGGAGCGCCGGGCATGGCGTCAGCCCTCCGTAATGGTCGGAATGAACGCCAAGCTGGCCAAGAGCGGCGGCTGGTCCACAACACCGTCGCAGGGCTGCGAGGGCCGCTGCGGATATGCACAAGTAAGGTGTTCGGCATGGTCGGCCTTGGCTCGGGCGGGCGGCTCTGACGTTAGACGTCTCAACAGGGCCAATTATTCCCGCCGGCTGCACCTTTCGCGCGTCCACTCCGAAGCGCGCCGCATCCAATCCCGCGACCGGCCCACGACGAGACGGGCCTGGCGAGGCAGGTTGTCGGGCTTGTTAAGAGAATAATTATCGCGATATAACTCTCGTCCTGTGCAGGAGCGAGTAGGTCGGAATGTCCAAATCCAAAGGTCCGGTCCCGATGGAGGACCAGCTTTGCTTCACCGTCTATTCGACCGGCATGGCCATCCAGCGGGCGTACAAGCCCCTGTTGGACGATCTGGGCGTCACCTATCCGCAGTATCTCGTGATGAACGTCCTGTGGCGGGAGGACGGCCGGACGGTCGGCGATATCGCCGACGAATTGGCGCTGGAGCCCAGCACCATGACGCCCTTGCTGAAACGGCTGGAGGTCGCCGGCCTTGTCCGGCGGGCGCGCAACCCCGAGAACGAGCGCCAGGTGGTGATCACCCTGACCAGCGAGGGCCAAGCCTTGCGCGAACGCGCCGGGTGTCTGGGCGAAGCCCTGCTGGACGCCTCAGGCCAGACCATGCCCGAACTCAGCGACCTCAACATCCGCCTCAAGTCTCTGCGCGACGCCGTCTACGAAAGCCTGGCGTCGCGCAAGTCGACGCAAGGCTAGGGGCCGGGCCGCCTCGGCGGGGCTGGGCTCGAGGCTCAGAAGCGTCGGCTGAGGCTGAGGCGAATGACGCGGCCCAGGGGGTCCTGATCGTCGCGACCATAGGCCGGCGCCGGGCGGCCATCTCCCAGGGTCGCGGTCGGCCGCGCGTCGAAGAGGTTTTCCACCCCCAGTTCCAGCCGCAAGCCCTGGGTGCGACGGCGCGGCCCCGTGTCCGAGGCCTCGCTCCCGGGCGACGACAGGACGGTGCTGAGGGTGAAGCCGATCAGGGTCAGGGGCGACAGAAGCAGATCGTCAGGGCCGTCCTGCCCCAGATCGCGACGAAGGCGCGCGCCGCTTCGCCAGGTCGCCGCAAGGTTCAAACCCCAACGCGCGTATCGTCCGTCGAGCCGCAACGCCAACTGATGACGCGACAGGCCGCCGCCGTCTCCGGCGAGTTGATCAAGGCGGGGCAGGGCTTCGTTTATCGTGATGCGATCCTCCAGCCGCCAGGTGTGGTTGAAGGCGACCTGGACGGAGCCCCGCCTGGACGCCTCCGGCGCCCCGCTCCCGAGCGGAATATTGGCGGTCAGGCCCGACGAGAGGGTTTGGGACGAGATCGCCTTGAGATTGATCGGCCGCTGGTCGATGCCCGTCAGGCGGCCTGAGGCGTCGCGCAGGATACGGTCCGGAAAGGCCGTCTCGGTCGCCGGCGTCAGGGCGGGAAGGGCTCCGATCGCATTCGTCGCCCGCGTGTTCTGAAGATCGACACTGGCCTGAAGACCCCACGCGCCGAAGGGGCCCGTCGATCCCGAGAGGGACAGGGTCTGCGTCTCCTGGGCCTGAAGATCCGGGGCGCCGCCGAGAATCGGCTGGATCTCGACGGCTTCGCCGCGGCGGAAGTCATAGAAGGTGCGCGGCGGCCCATAGCGGATCGGGTCGAACCGCTGTTCACGGGTGGGCGCATCGGTCGCCTGAGCGAACTGCGCGCCCAGACGGACTCTCCCGGACGGCGCCCAGGCGACGCCGGCGTTCAGCCCCGTCCCCTGGGCGTCGGCCTCGTCGAGCAGTCTCAGGCGGCCGCCCAGATTGAGCGCCAGGTCGCCGAGCAACCGCCGGGGCTCGTCCCCGTCCGACTGCGAGGACGTGACCGGCAGGGTCAGGCCGGATCGGAGCTCGAGCGCGCGAGACGAGGGGGGTGCGGTTACGCGGGCGGCCCTGATGTCGGATCTGGAGCGAAGATACTGCGTATCGACCGTCATCTGGGCGGGCCCCGCCGGCAGGTCGATCAGGGTCCGGTCGGCCGAGAGCTTCGCGACGGCCGACACCGTGCGGGCCGTCACATCCGTCGCGCCCCTTTGCCGGCCTTCCGAGACCAGACCATCGAGCCCCCATCTCACCGACCATCCCAGGGCGCGCCCCGCCAGGCCCCCGGCCATGGTCAGGGCGTCTGTTTCCTGTCGGGTCTCCGCCCTGTCCGCCGTTGCGACCGAACTTGAGACGAAGCGGTCCTGCCGGGTCTGCAGACTTGCGCTGAACGAGGTCGACCAGTCTGACAGGGTTCCGGTCGCCGATAGGTTCACCGAGGCCGTCTGCGCCTGCGGGCGGAGCGTGTTTTCGCCACCGCCCGGATGGTCTCGACCATAGCCTGGCCGCTCGTCCGCCCAGAGCGGCGTGGTCCTCGCGCCCTGAAGGCCCATCTGGAAGGTCGAGGATCCCTGGATTTGTGATTGGCGTGCGTCGAGCGAGAGGGTCGTCGTTCCGCCGGCTGTCGGCCGGGACGCCTTCGCCAGAGCGTCACGGCTTCTGAACTCGGGCTCTAGGACGATGTTGACGACCCGCCGCCCAGGATCGCCGCCGTAGAGGGCGCCCGCCTGCGGCGGCAGGGCTTCGACGCGGACCAGGGCGTCGGGCGGGAAGCCCGTGAAGTTTTGGGCGTCCACGACCGGGCGGCCGTTCACGATCACAACGGGCGGTTGCTGGAAGCCCAGACGTTCGCTGAGGCGAGCGATCACCTCGCCTATGTCATAGGCGCCGAGGTTGTCGATTTCTTCGGGCCCAAGCTCCTGCTCTGGCGCGACCCTGGCCGCACCGCGCCGTCCGACCACTTCGACTTCTTCCAGTTGGGCGGGCGAGGGAGGAGCGGGCGGCGCCTCCTGGACGGCGATGAGAGCCAGAAGGGCCAGCATGGACGATCAACCCCCGTCCTGGATCGCAAGGCCCATGAAATACGCGGCCTTGATCACGGCATGACGATCCAGTTCGCCTCGCCGCGGAGGGAAGCGAAAAATGCCGGGCGTCAGAGACGCCCGGCGAGGTTTTTCAGGTTTGGGATCCAGGGGAACGCCGGCCTTAGAGAATCTGCAGGCCGGGAATGCGGATCGAGCCGCTGCGGATCGTGCAGTTCCGGCCGCCGGCGTTCACGGGCGGCAGCACATTGTTGTTGAAGGTGGCCGTGCTGGTCGCATTGTTCCAGGCGACGACGACGGTGCCGTAGCAGGGGTCGTTGGCCACGGTGTTGGCGCCGATGGTCAGGGAGATCGAGGTGGTCGATCCCGGCACCACAGCCGCGCTCCAGGCGCCCGTCGGGGCGACCGCCAAGCAGGCGATGCCGCCGGGCGAGATGCTGCGCGTCGGAATGGGCGCGCTGGTCGCGCTCAGCGGGCTGGCGGTGATGGAGACGTTGCAAGTGACGGTGATCGATTGCGACAGGGTCACCGATCCCGATCCCGATACGCTGCCCGAGCTGGGCGAGAAGGATTGGGCGAAGCTGGGGGAAGCCAGGGCGACGGAAGCGAGCGCCGCGGCGGCGATGGAAAGCGTCTTGATCATGATAGTCCTCCCTTTGAATGGTCCTTAAAGTGGACCCGTTGTGCGTGTGTTCACCCGCTAGGGGCAACCTACTTACAGCGCCGTAAGCAACCTGGAGTCAAGGGAAAATACGTATAGTTTTCAATAACATAAAACCACATAAAGCCGTCCGCTCGGCGTCTCTCGACGCCGGGGACGGCCTTGCAGGGCGGCCGGTCGTCGACCGGCCTGTCGGCGATCTCAGAACGACTTGGTCAGCCGCACGGCGAACAGCCGCGGGTCCAGGGTGAAGACGTTGGTCGTCAGTCCCGTGTCGTCCGAGTTGGTGAAGGCGTCGACGATGGGCGCATCGTCGAAGACGTTCTTGACATAGGCCTGGAGCCTCAGGCCCCGCGCCTCGTTGGTCAGGGACACCGACAGGTTCAGATTGTCCCAGCCCTCCAGCCGGTCATATTCCGTGTTGTAGACGCGGAAGAAGCTCTCGCCCTGGCGATAGTAGTCGCCGCGCAGGGTCAGGTCCCAATCGCCCAGGAACCAGCTGTACTGGGCCCCGATGTTGGCGGTCCAGTTGGGCGAGTTGGGCAGTTCGTTGCCGCTCAGGTCGGCCTCGAAACCCCGCCCGCCGTTCGGCGCCTCGGTCAGCGGATCATAGGTGAAGCCGTAGAAGGCCCAGAAGGGAAGGCTGGACTCGAAGTTGGGGTTGAAGGTGCCGAACCGCGACGAGCCGGCGCACAGGGCGCTCAGCGCCAGATTGGCCGCCTCGGGTCCGAACGGACTGTTGAGGATGGTTTCGGCGAAGGCGCGAGGAGCGATGCAGTTCGACGGCACCTGGATCCAGGGACGGATGGTGATCCAGTCGGGGTCGCCCTGGGTACGGTCCATGACGTTGATGGACCGTTCGCCGTCGGCGATGCGGGACTTCAGATAGCCGAAATTGCCGTCAATCTGGAAACTGGGCGTCGGTCTGTAGACCGCCTCTAACTCCAGACCCCAGATTTCGGCGTCGAAATTCTCATTCAATGAGATGCGATCGACGATCTGGGAAACCTGATAGTCCTTGTAATCATAGTAGAAGCCGGTCGCGTTCAGCCGCAGCGCCCCGTCCATCAGCGTGTTCTTGACGCCGATTTCGAAGGCGTTGACGTATTCGGGCTCAAAGGTGCTGGCCAGGGGCTGATATTGGACGACCTTGGGGTCCAGCTCCAGGCGAGGCGGGTTGGTGCCGCCCCCCTTGTAGCCGCGGGACAACGAGGCGTAGATCAGGGTGTCGTTGGTGAAGGACAGATCGGGCGTCCAATCCAGCACGATCCGGCCGGTGACCGCCTCCCACTTCTGTTCAATATCCGGCAGGGCGTAATAGCCCCGACGCACGAATCCGCCCGACCCCGGACCAGACCCGCCGCCAAGCGGCGCGCCCAGCAGCAGCTGGCTGGGATAGGGCGTCGTGTCCTTGCGGTCCTCGGTGTAGCGCAGGCCGGTCGTCAGCCGCAGTTCCGGCGTCAGATCCCAATAGCCCTCGCCGAACACCGCCCAAGACCGTGTGTGGACAACGTTCTTGCTGCGGAAATAGTTGTGACCTTCGCCGTCGATCTCGCTCAGCGGATTGGGATCGACATAGACGCATTCGAACACGCGATCATCATCGCAGGGCACGGTTTGGGAACTGCCGTCCGGTCCCAGCTCGAAGTTGTAGAAATACTCGGCGAGGTAGGAGAAGGTGTTGTTGAAGACGTAGTAATCGTCCTGGGACTTGAAATCCAAATAGTTGGCGCCGAGGCTGAAGTTGAAATCACCCTCCATGTCGGACTGAAGGCGGAACTCCTGATACCATTGGCGATTGTCCGACTGGCTGATGTCGGCCGACAGGATCCTGCTTGACGGCCCCAGCTGCGGATCGGTGTAGACGCCGCCCGGCGCGGCCGGCGACGGAATCAGGTCGCCGAAGAAGTCGAACACCTGGCTGCTGTCCGAGAAGGCGGGATTGGAGACGTAGCGCGCATAGTCCTGCGACGCATAATAGTCGTCCTTAGCGTAGGCAGTCTGTGAGAACAGGGTCAGGGTGTCGGTCAGGTCGAATTCCAGATTGACCTGGACGACGTCGTTCTCGGCCCGGAAGACGGGATCGTAGTTGGTGGCGATCTCACGCAGGTCTCGCGACTGCACGACGCCCTCATAGGGGTCGAAGCCCTGGGGGATCGGATAGACGCTGGCGCCATTCGCGTCGAAGCCGCCCAGATTGAAGAAGCCGGACAGCAGCCGAATAGGTCCGAAGGAACCGCCGTTGGGTACGCCATAGGCCGCGTCGGAATACAGAGAGCCGGGCAGGCATCCCTGGCTCAACTGGTCCTGATTATAGGAGACGGGGATAGGCGCCGAACCGACCTGGGTCGGACCCGGATCGGTGGTGCACAGCTGTTTGCCGGTGCGCGAGCGATTGTCGTCTTCCTCGAAATGCTCCCAGATCGCATTGGCGCGGAACCGCGCTGTCGGTTCCCAGCGGGCCGACAGACGGGTGGTGAACAGGTCGCGGTCGTTCACATGGGTGTCGTTGAAGCTGTTGTAGTCGAAGCCGTCGCGCTGGGTGAAGCCGAAGGCGCCGCGCACGGCGAACGTATCGCCGAAGGGGACGTTGAGCATGGCCTGGCCGCGCCGGCTGTCATAGTTGCCCAGTTCGCCGGCCGCGAAGCCTTCGGACCGGAACTTGGGCAGTTCGGGGAACATGTTGACGACCCCGCCGGTGGCGTTGCGGCCGTAAAGCGTACCCTGCGGCCCGCGCAGCACCTCTACCCGGGCGACGTCCAGATACTCCTGCTCGAACAGGCGGTTGCGGATCAGGGGAGTGTTGTTGAAGCTGACGGCCACGGCCGGGTCGCTGGAGGCCGACACCGCCTTGGTCCCGATCCCGCGGATCGAGAAGTTGTACATGCTGAAGTTGGACTTGGAGAAGGCCACGTTCGGCACGGCGCGCAGCAGTTCCGAACCCCCATCGATCTGACGCGACTGCAGGGCCTCGGCCGACAGGGCGGTGACAGCGATGGGCACGTCCTGCACCGACTGTTCGCGTTTCTGGGCGGTGACGATGATGTCGTCCACGACGACGGGAGCAGAATCCGGCTGAGGCGGGGTTGTCTGCGCCAGCGCGGGCGCGCCGGTCATCAGGAAGGCTGTCGCCGATACCGAGAGCGCGAGGCGCGCGCGAATGCTGACCGCTGAAGCCATGAAATCCTCCCGAAGCGCGCCGGTCTGTCGGCGGCGCGTGATGTGCGTTTCCTCCCGCCTGATGTTTCCGCTCGACGGGGCGGGGCCACCGGCGGTTGTCGGCAACTTCGCACTACTCACCGTCATGTCAATACATATTGACAGCAGTGTTGGTTGACGGTCATCCGGAACGGGGGAGTTCGGATGTCGATCTTCGCCCGCGCGCGTCGCGAAAAAGGGGAAACAGGATGGACTGTGATGCCGTGATCGTCGGCGCCGGACTGGCGGGCCTGGTCGCCGCCAACGAGCTGGTTCAGGCCGGCCGCAGAGTGGCGCTGGTGGATCAAGAGAACGCCGCAAACCTGGGCGGGCAGGCCCACTGGTCATTCGGCGGTCTGTTCCTGGTCGACAGCCCCGAGCAGCGTCGCCTGGGCGTCCGCGACGGCTTTGATCTCGCCTGGTCGGACTGGCGGGGCAGCGCGGCCTGGGATCGGCTGGACGGCCCGCTTGCCGAGGATGAGTGGGCGGTGCGGTGGGGAAAGGCCTATGTCGAATTCGCGGCCGGCGAGAAACGCGCCTGGTTACGGCGTCACGGGATACGACTGACGCCTATGGTCGGCTGGGCCGAGCGGGGGGACGGTCGCGCTGACGGTCACGGCAACTCGGTCCCCCGGTTCCATGTCGCATGGGGCACCGGGACCGGCGTGAGCGGCCCGTTCGCAGCCCGCGTGCGCGATGCCGAGACACGCGGCAGGCTGACGTATCACCCGCGCTGTCGCGTCGACGACCTGATCGTTGAAGCGGGGCGGGTCACAGGGGTGTCAGGCGTTCGACTGGCGCCGGACGCGGCGGGGCGCGGCCGGGCCTCCAATCGGGATGCGGTGGGGTCCTTCACCCTGCGGGCTCTGTCGGTGCTGATCGCGACGGGCGGGATCGGCGGGGATCATGACAAGGTGCGGCGTCTGTGGCCCGCGCGCCTGGGAAGTCCGCCCCGCGAGATGGTCAGGGGCGTGCCCGCCTATGTCGATGGACGGGGGCTGGACATCGCCGAGGCGGCCGGGGCCCGCGTCGTGAACCGTGACCGGATGTGGCACTATGTCGAGGGTCTGCGGAATTGGGACCCGATCTGGCCAGGGCACGGCATCCGCATCCTGCCCGGCCCGTCGTCCCTCTGGCTCGACGCCCTTGGGCGCCGCCTGCCGTTCCCGGCCCTGCCGGGCTACGATACGCTTTCGACTCTTCGCCACCTGCGCACCACGCCCGACCTGGCGGCGCACGATCACTCCTGGTTCGTTCTGACCCAGGCGATCATCGAAAAGGAGTTCGCGCTTTCCGGATCGGAGCAGAATGGCGACATCACCTCTGGAGACTGGCTGAGAGTGCTCAGAACCCGGTTGGGCAAGGGCGCGTCGCCGGAGGTCGAGGCGTTCAAGGCGCACGGCGCCGACTTCGTGGTCGCCGACGCACTCGGCGACCTCGTCGCAGGGATGAATGCTCTGACCCCGACGCCCTTGCTGGACGTCGAGGGGGTGCGGCGGGTGATCGCGGCCCGGGACGCGCAGATCGACAACCCCTACGCCAAGGACCTCCAGATCCAGGGCGTTCACAACGCCCGCCGATACCTGGGCGATCGTCTCGCCCGGGTCGCAAAACCGCATCGTCTTCTCGATCCCGGGTCCGGTCCGTTGATCGCCGTCAAGCTGCATGTCCTGACGCGCAAAAGCCTGGGCGGGATTCAGACCGATCTGGACAGTCGCGTTCTCAAGCCTGACGGAACAGTGCTCGAAGGCTTGTACGCGGCCGGCGAAGCTGCGGGGTTCGGGGGCGGCGGCGCCCATGGGTACAACGCCCTGGAAGGCACCTTCCTGGGCGGATGCCTCTTTACGGGTCGCGCCGCCGGTCGGGCCATGGCCTGACCGGCGGCCCTAGGGCAGCCGCACCCAGGTCTGGGTTCGGCAGAGCAGGGGAGCGATGCAGCCTCGCACCGCAAGGTGATCGGGATCGATGAGGACCAGACGCCCGCTGGCGGCGCGCCGCCCGCTGTCCGGGTCGTAAAGCGGCCCGCCGGTCCAGGTTGTCGGGCCGCCCCGAAATCCCTCCAAAACCCTCAGCCCGCGCAGCGGACGGTCGCGCAGCGCGGGATCGTGATTACGAACGTCCCTTTGGTCCGGATTGCGCCGGAGCGGCGCGGCATCGACCAGCCGACCGCACAGGGCCGAGCCGCAGGCGTGGATCTCGACCACGCCCCCCTGGGCGGCGGTGCGCCATCGTCCCAAAAGCCGACTGTCCGCCGCCGCAGCCGGCCCCGCAACCGCCGTGCACAGAAGTCCGGCGATCAGGACGGCTGAAAGGGGCGCCATCAAGCCGCGACCAGGAGGCTGTTGCGAAGTTCGACCGGAATCCGGTCGTAGAGGGTCGGTCCGGACAGGCCGAGACGGGCGCGGGCCTGCTCCAGCGGCACCGACATCAGCGCCTCGTAGTCCAGCGCCGGCAGCCAGGCCGCCCGGCGGCCCCGAAGCCAGGCCTGAAGAACGGCGCGCGCACACGGGTGGCCCGTGCGGGCCCGGGCGGCTTCGATCGCAACACCGGCCGCGATCAGACCAAAGCCCGCGCTTCGAGTCTGCGGGAGAGAGAAGGCGACCACACAGGCTTCTCCGAGCGCGTCGGTGCGATAGCCGGTGAGAACGTGCCAAAGATCGTGCACGTCGCGCAGTCGGCGCGCATACCAGGCGTAGGGGTGAGCCGCTTCGATCTCGGAGTCCGCGACCTTGCGGCTTTCCCCGGCCAGACCGTAGGCCGAGAGGTTCCGCTCGTCGATGAAGTCCAGATAGGCGCGGCCGACCGTGCCCGGCGGGAGCGACTCCAGCCACGCCCGATCATGCAGGCGGTCCGCCAATTCCACCATCATATAGGCCTGCCGAGCGCCTTCAGGCTGTTCGAGCATCTTCTCATAGCCCCGGCGGACGGAACGCCCGGCCAGAGCGTTCATGATCTCGAACACCTGAGTCGTATCTTCCTTGTCGGCGATGAGACGGCGCAAGGCGCGAAGCGCCCGGAGCGGCTCGACGCGTCGGGGACGCAGCCGGCTGGGCGTGCGGGTTTGCGGATCGAATTTGGCGTCCGCGACCATTAGTTCGGCTGTCACTTGCTCTCTCCCAGGACTGAGCTTAACCAGTTGCTATCTACATGGATGTAACTAACACTGATGTCAATAGAGCGCGTTCGTCGTCGTCGTCGCACCCCTGATGAAGCTCGTCTGGAGGCCCTGGTCTGCGCCCGTGCGCGACTGCTGTCCGGAGGGCCGGACTCCGTCACCCTGAAGGCCGTCGCCGATGACCTCGGAATGACCCACGCCAATCTGATCCATCACTTCGGGTCGGCCGAGGGGCTCCAGTCGGCCTTGATGGGGTCGATGGTGGCGGATCTGTCTCGCGACCTCGAGGCGGCGATCGCGCGCCTGCGTACCGATGAAGGGGCGCCGCTGGAATTGGTCACCGCCGTATTCGACGCCTTCGCCGAAGGCGGGGCGGGCAAGTTGGCGGCCTGGATCGTGCTGAAGGGCGATCTCTCTCATCTTGAACCCGTTCGGGACGCCGTCAACGGGCTGGTCCACGTGATTCAGGAGAAACTGGGCGACCCGTCCGACGCCAGCCGGGACCGACTGTCTTCGGCGGTCCTCTTCATCGCGCTGAGCGCGTTCGGCGAGGCCCTGATCGGAACTCCGCTCAGGAACATGCTCGACCAGGACGAGGACGCCAGTCGGCGGGTGGTGGCGGGGCTGTTGCCCTATTTTGTCGCCCGATCCGAGCGTGCGAACTGAACGATCAGAATCGGTTCGCCTCCGATGACGATCTGATGCGGGGCTTGCCGTTCGCCTGAGGCGCGGCCTAGGACCGGGCCATGAACGCGTTGCGCCGATGGATCGACCCTTACCTGCTGATGCTGATCGGCACGGTGGTTCTGGCCGCCCTGGCTCCGGCTCGCGGCGCGGGCGCGAACGTCGCCGAAGGGGTGGCGACGGCGGCCATCGGCCTGTTGTTCTTCCTCTATGGCGCGCGTCTGTCGCCCGGCGCCGTCTGGGCGGGACTGTCGCATTGGCGGTTGCAGGGGATGGTGCTGTCCTCCACCTTCCTGCTGTTCCCGCTGATGGGCCTGGCCGTGTTCTGGGCGACGGGGCCGTGGTTGGCTCAGGATCTGAGGATCGGCCTCTTCTATCTGTGCCTGCTGCCGTCGACGGTCCAATCCTCCATCGCCTTCACCGCCATCGCGCGGGGCAATGTGCCGGCCGCCCTGTGCGCCGCCTCGGTGTCCAATCTGGCCGGAGTGGTCATCACGCCCCTGTTGGTGATGCTGCTGCTGCCCGTGGGCGGCGCGGGCGTGTCGCTGTCGTCCATCGAAGGCATCGCCCTGCAGATCCTGGCGCCCTTTGTCGTCGGGCAGGCCGCGCGGCCCCTGATCGGCGGCTGGCTGACGCGGCACGGCCGTCTGACCTCGGTGGTGGATCGGGGTTCGATTCTGCTGGTCGTCTATGTCGCCTTCAGCGCCGGGGTGGTGTCCGGGGTCTGGACCCGCCTGTCTCATCTGGACCTGGGGCTGGTGGTGGTTCTGGACGTTATGATCCTGGCGGTCGCTCTGGCGGTTACGACCCTGGTCAGCCGCCGGCTGGGCTTTTCGCGCGAGGACGAGATCGCCATCGTCTTCTGCGGCTCGAAGAAGAGCATGGCCAGCGGCCTGCCCATGGCCGCCATCCTGTTTGCGGCGCAGAGCGTCAGCCTGATCGTCGTTCCCCTGATGCTGTTTCACCAGATCCAGCTGTTCGCCTGCGCCGTCCTGGCGCGACGCTACGGCCAAGCTGCGCAGGACGGAATCAGATGACGCGGTGAAGCACGGCGGCGTCGGATATCTGGCGCATGACGGCGTCATAGCCCGGCGCGTCGATTCGGCTGGAAAGGCCGATGGAGCTGCACCCCTTGCGCGCCAGATCGCAGGCGGCGGCGACGAGCGGTTCGATCAGCTTTTCCGGCCGCAAAAGATCGAAGGCGACCAGGGTGTCGACCATGAACTGCCGCTCGCCCGAGGACGTCGTTGAGATGGAATAGGCCAGTATGGCCCGGACGCAATCATTCGCCACGGCCGCGATGACCCCGCCGACGGCCGGGGCCGAATCCACGACAGCGCGCCAGGATTCCAGAGTCAGACTGGGGTTCCCCATGTGGGCCAACACATAGGCTTGGTCGGCTTCGTCGCTGTTCAGGCGGCGATACTGGAGGGCGCTCATTTTCGCCCCCATAAGCCATGGACGAAATGGCCGCCTTGATCTCCATCAATCCGTTTGCGTGTGTCGGTCGTCAGGCCTAACCTCTACGAACCATGCTCGAACTCAGATCCCTGCCCACGGACTGCGCCCAGCGCCGACAGGACTCGGTGTGTTCAACCTGTGGCGCGCGGGCCTTCAGCGTGTGCAGCAGTTTGGACCCGGCCGATCTGGCCGGGCTGGACTCCATCGCCGAGCGGGTGTCGCTGAAGGCGGGCGAGTCCCTGATCCGCGAAGGCGATCCGGCGGTCCATCTGTTCAACATCACCTCGGGTTCAGTGCGGATCTACAAGCTGCTGCCGGATGGGCGGCGCCAGATCACGGGTTTCCTGTTCGCCGGCGACTTCGTCGGTCTGGCCACGGGCCAGGACTACGCCTTTTCCGGCGAGGCCATTGAGGACGCGACCCTGTGTCGGTTCCGCAAGACCGACTATCGCGCCCTGATCCGTGAGCGACCCTTGCTGGAAGAGGCCCTGCTGGATCGGGCGACCCATGAACTGGCGGCGGCGCAGAATCAGATGCTGTTGCTGGGCCGCAAGACGGCCCAGGAACGGATCGCCTCCTTCCTGCTGGACCTGCCGACGCGCGATCCCCTGCGGCCGTCGACCGAGGACCAGGTCCGACTGCCGATGACCCGGTCTGAAATCGCCGACTATCTGGGTTTGACCATCGAGACCGTCAGCCGGGTTCTGACCAAGCTGAAGACGACCGGCGTGATCCGTCTGTTGTCGCTGAACGAACTGCGGATCGAACAGCCCGACCGCCTTCGCGACATCGCCGAAGGCGAAGTCTGAAACCCGTTTCGTCGTCCAGCGATAGAACCGTCTAGACCGGCGCCAGCTGACGCGTGACGGTCAGGCGGACCTTTCCGTCTTCGGCGATCCCCTCCACCCGGATGACCCGGTCGCACAGCTGTGTCGGGGCGGGGCGGTGGCTGACGACGATCAGGCCCTGGCCCGAGTGTTTCAGACGCCGGTCGAGCGCGGTCAGCACCTGGGCCTCGGTCGTCGGGTCCAAGCCTTCGGTCGGTTCGTCCAGCACCAGCCAGGGCGCGGACCGAAGATAGGCGCGAGCCAGGCCCAGCCGTCGCCGCTCGCCGCCAGACAGTCTCTCGCCATTGGGGCCGACGCGGGCGTCCAGGCCGGCCGGATCGGCGCGGACCCGTTCGGCCAGGGCCGCATCCTCCAGCGCGCGCCACAGCGCGCCGTCTTCGGCGGGGCCGGCCAGCAGCAGATTGTCGCGGATCGTGCCGTCGATCAGGCGGATGTCCTGGGCGGCGTAGGCGAACAGCGGGCGGCGGTCGTCCGGGGCGAGGCCGGCGATGTCCAATCCGCCCAAGCGCGCCTCGTCCGCCAGGGCGTCGCGCAGGCCGACCAGTCGTTCAGCCAGCGTGGTCTTGCCCGACCCGGACGGGCCGATCAGGCCCAGGCGCATCGGCGGGGCCATTTGAACGCCGTCCGCCGACAGGACCAGGCTCGCCTCCGAGGGGGCGGGCGAGGACGCAAGCGACGGGGCCGAGGCCAGGGCGTCCAGCCGCCGGGCGGCTTCGACGGCGGCGCCGTTCTGTTGCAGGGCGCCGACCAGTCCGGCGGCGGCCTCGATCCCCATGACGGCGGCCAGGGCGGCGAGGGCCGTCATCGGCAGGGCGGCGCCCAGGGTGGCGGGCACGACTGCGGCGACGGCCAGGCCCGTGACCGTCGCCTGCCAGGCGGCCATCCAGCCGCCGGCCTGGCTGAGGACGATCTGGCTCCGGTCGAGACGGGCGGCGGCCTGGGCAGCCTCGCCGGCCGCCCAGCGGTCCAGGCCATAGGCCTTCAGTTCCGGAGAAACGGCTTCCAGGGCGGTCAGCCGATCCTTCAGAACGCCCGTGGCGATCTGAACCTCTCGTCCGGCGGGGGCGGCCAGGCGACGGGCGATCAGCACCGAACCCGCAGCGCTCAGTCCCATGGCGAGCAGCAGCATCAGGCCCGCCATGGGGCTGGCCATGCCGGCCAGCAGGGCGGCCGAAACGGCGCCCGCACCCAAGGCCCAGGGCGCCGACAGACGCACGAACAGGGTCTGGACCGCATCCACGTCCTGCACCAGTCGGGCCGAGGCCTCGCCGGACGACAAGGCCAGGGCCTGGGCGGGCGGGGCGGAGGCGAGGGCGTCGAACAGTTGCGGGCGCAGCCGCGCCAGGGCTTTCAACGCAGCCTCGTGACCGGCGACCCGTTCGATATAGCGGGCGCCGGTGCGCAATATGGCCAGCATGCGAATGGTCGCGCTGGGCATCATATAGTTGAAGGCCTGGACCGCCGCCGATCCGGCGACGCCGGCGATGGCGGCGCCCGTGATGAACCAGCCCGAGAGACCTAGCAGGCAGGTGGCGGCCACCGCGACGAACGCGCCGCCGGCTGCGGCGATGCGCAGGCGGCCGCGCTGGGCGCGCCGCTGGGCCGCGATCAGTTCGCCGATGCGCGAGGGCGAGGTCGTGTTCACAGTCATGGTCACAGGCGCACCACGCGGTCGGCCATGGCCGCGACAGCGGCGGAATGGGTGGCGATCAGGGTCGTGCGGCCGCGCGTCGCCTGACGAATCAGGTCCAGCATGGCCTCTTCGGAGGCGGGGTCCAGATTGGCCGTCGGCTCGTCCAGCAACAGGATGGGCGCGCGTTTCAGAATGGCGCGGGCCAGGCCCAGCCGCCGACGTTCGCCGCCCGACAGGCCGCCGCCGCGTTCGTCGATAGGGCGGTCCAGGTCGCCGAACAGGCCGGCCTCACCGGCGGCCACCAGGATGCGGCCGGGACAGGCGGACGGGTCGGCCAGGCGGATATTGTCACCGAGACTGCCGGGCACGACGATGGGGTTCTGGCTGGCCCAGGCGATCTGGCCGGCGAAATCGCCCGCCTCGCTGAGGCGCGCCCCACCGACCTCGACCTCGCCGGCCGTCAGCGGCGACAGGCCCAGGAACAGATGCAGCAGGCTGGACTTGCCGGAGCCGCTGGCGCCCACCAGGGCCACGATCTGACCGGGACGGACCTCCAGGTCGAAATCGGCGATCACCGGCGCGGCCTCGCCATAGGCGATGGCGACCCTGGTGAAGCGAATCGCCGGGGCCTCCTCGGGCAGGATGTGGCGATCCCGCGTGGGGCTTTCCGGCGTGACCAGGGCGGGCACGGCGGATTCGGCGGCCTGGCGGTCGTGATAGGCGGCGGCCAGTCGGCGCAGCGGCTGATAGACTTCGGGCGCCAGGGCCAGAACGAAGAAGGCGCGCGGCAGGTCCAGCGTTTCAGGCGCAGGGAAGGGCAGAAGCTTCAGCAGGTTGAAACCGCAGTAGACGGCGATCAAGGCCACGGCCAGGGCCGAGAAGAACTCCAGCACGCCGGACGACAGGAAGGCGATCCGCATCACGCGGTTGGTGCGGCGTTCCAACTCGTCGGAGGCGCGGGCGATGTCGGCGGTGGTGCGGGCGCGGGCGTCGAAGGCCAGAATGGCGGGCAGGGCGCGCACCCGGTCGATGAACAGACCTGACAAACGCTCCAGCGCCTGGAACTGGCGGCGGCTTTCACCCGCCGCAGCCGTGCCGGCCAGGATCATGCCGAAGATGAAGGGCAGCAGGGTGAACAGAAATATGCCGGCCGAAAACGGGCTGGCGACGGCGGCCACGGCGATGATCAGCAGGGGCGACAGACCCGCCGCCATCTTTAGAGGCGTGAACCGCGACACATAGCCGTCCAACGCGCCGACGCCCTCGACCACGGCGGTCAGCCGGTCGTCGGCGCGGCCGCCGCGTCCGAACAGGTCGGCCAGCAGCCGGTCGCGCACGTCTGTCTTGATCGACCGGCCCAGGCGTGCGCCGACCACCACCGCCGCCTGGCCGATCAGGCCGCGCGCCATCAGACTGAACACGGCCAGCAGCAGCCAGGGCGCGGCGGCCAAGGGCGAGGATCCGAAGGTCGCGACCGTCATGGCCAGGCCGCCCGCGAAACCCACGGCCGGCGCCACGTCAGCGACAGCCAGAAGGCCCGCCAGGATCGTCAGTCGACGCCAGGGCGCCGCCGTCTGTTTCAGCCAGGCCGCAGGGGAGGAGGCTGTGATCGGCGCCGATGTCATTTGCGGACTCCAGCCGTGGGGCGGCCCCAAAAGCCATTGGACAAACCGTCGTTGGGCGAAATGTCCAAGGACGATCAGTCCACTACGACCTGGGGCTACAGAGGGCTTTGATCGAAATCAAGGCGACCGCCCCGCCTTCGTTTAAGGGCGTATGAAACGTCGGTCGTCGGGGCCGGCTACAAGGAGCCTTGAGCCATGATCGACCTCGCGGTCGTCGACCTATCCAGGCTGCAGTTCGCGCTGACAGCCCTTTATCACTTCCTCTTCGTGCCCCTGACCCTGGGGCTGTCCTTCATGCTGGTCATCATGGAGTCGATCTATGTCATGACCCGCCGGCCGATCTGGCGCACGATCACCCGCTTCTGGGGCGTGCTGTTCGGCATCAACTTCGTGCTGGGTGTCGCGACCGGCATCACTATGGAGTTCGAGTTCGGCATGAACTGGAGCTACTATAGCCACTATGTCGGCGACATCTTCGGGGCCCCGTTGGCCATCGAAGGGCTGATGGCCTTCTTCCTTGAAGCCACATTCGTCGGGCTGATGTTCTTCGGCTGGGAAAAGCTGAAGCCGTCGGCGCACCTGTTCGTCACCTTCATGGTGGCGCTCGGCACCAACCTGTCGGCCGTGTGGATCCTGGTCGCCAACGGCTGGATGCAGAACCCGGTGGGCTCGGCCTTCAATCCGGACTCCATGCGAATGGAAGTCACGGACTTCATGGCCGTGGTCTTCAACCCGGTGGCCCAGGCCAAGTTCGTCCACACCGTCAGCGCCGGCTATGTCTGCGCCTCGGTCTTTGTTCTGGGCGTCTCGGCCTTCTACCTGCTGCGCGGCAAGCACGTCGGCTTCGCCAAGCGCTCGATGACCGTGGCCTCGGCCTTCGGTCTGGCCGCGTCCCTGTCCGTCGTCGTCCTGGGCGACCAGTCGGGCTACAACCTGACCGATAACCAGAAGATGAAGCTCGCTGCGCTCGAGGCCATGTGGCACACCGAGCCCGCACCGGCTGGCCTGACCCTGATCGGCATTCCCAGCATGAAGGATCGCGAAACCCACTACGGCGTCCATGTGCCGTGGGTCATGGGCCTGATCGCGACCCGCACCATCGACAAGCCGGTCGAAGGCATCTTCGAACTGGTCGCCACCGCCGAGGACCGTATCGAATCCGGCGTCATCGCCTATGACGCCCTGGAGAAGGTCAAGGCCGATCCGGCCGATCCCGTCGCTCGCGGCGTGTTCGAAACCCATCGTCGCGACCTGGGCTATGGTTTGCTGCTGAAGCGTCACGTCGCCGATCCGCGCATGGCCTCGCCCGAACTGATCCAGAAGACGGCGTGGGAAACGGTGCCGAACGTGCCGGCCCTGTTCTGGAGCTTCCGCATCATGGCCGGCATCGGCATGTTCATGATCCTGTTCTTCGCCACGGCCTTCTACCTCTGCACCGTGCGCAAGCATCAAACCCGCTGGTTCCTGCGTCTGGCCGTCCTGTGCCTGCCGCTGCCCTGGGTGGCCATCGAGTTCGGCTGGATCCTGGCCGAGTTCGGACGTCAGCCCTGGGCGGTCGAAGGCGTGCTGCCGACCTTCCTGGGCGCCTCGTCCCTGAGCGTGCCTCAGCTGTGGGCGACCATCATCGGCTTCACCGCCCTGTACGGCGCCCTGGCCGTGGTCGAGATTCGGCTGATGCTCTACGCCATCAAGAAGGGGCCGTTCCACGAGCAGGAACTGTTCGGCGAACCTACGCCTGAAGCCCCGGCCCAATCGCCCAGCCAGCGCCCTGCCGCGCCCGCCGTGGCCTGACCCAGAGAGATTTTAGGACATCCGACCATGGATCTTCCCCTCGACTTCGCCACCCTACGTCTGATCTGGTGGGGGCTGCTCGGCGTACTGCTGATCGGCTTCGCCCTGACCGACGGTTTCGACCTGGGCGTCGGCTCGCTCCTGCCCTTCGTCGCCAAGACAGATGAAGAGCGCCGTATGGTGATCAACACCGTCGGCGCGACCTGGGAGGGCAACCAAGTGTGGTTCATCCTGGGCGGCGGCGCCATCTTCGCCGCCTGGCCCTTCGTCTACGCCGTCAGCTTCTCGGGCTTCTACCTGGCCATGTTCCTGGTCTTGTCGGCCCTGATCCTGCGGCCCGTGTCGTTCAAGTATCGCTCCAAGCGTCCGTCGCCCAAGTGGCGGTCCTTCTGGGACTGGGCGCTGTTCACCGGCAGCTTCGTTCCGGCCCTGGTGTTCGGCGTCGCGGTCGGCAACGTCCTGCTGGGCGCGCCCTTCCGCCTGGATAGCGATCTGCGCTCCTTCTACGAGGGCAATCTGCTGGGCCTGTTCACCCCCTTCAGCCTGATCGCCGGCCTGTTGTCGGTGGCCATGCTGCTGCTGCACGGCGCGGCCTGGCTGTCGATCAAGGCTGAAAAAGGCCCCGTGCTGGACCGGACGCGTCTGATCGGCACCGTCGCCGGCGTCCTGGCCCTGGTCCTGTTCGCGGCCGGCGGCCTCTATATGGCCTACGGCGGCGTGGGCTTCCGGATCACCGGCGCCGTTGACATGCAGGGCTTCTCCAACCCGCTGCGCACGACGGTCGAAGCCGCGCCCGGCGCCTGGCTGGACAACTACAGCCGCTATCCGTGGATGATGATCGCCCCGACTCTGGGCTTCGTCGGCGCGGTGGTCGGTCTGGCGGGCATGTGGCTTCGGTCGGCCCCCCTGGCCTTCGGCGGTTCCTCGCTGTCGACCGTGGGCATCATCTCCACCGTCGGCCTGTCGATGTTCCCCTTCATCCTGCCCAGCTCGGTCGATCCCCAGTCCAGCCTGACCGTCTGGAACGCCTCGTCCAGCCACCTGACCCTGTTCGTCATGCTGATCTGTACGGCGATCTTCCTGCCGCTGGTCCTGATCTACACGACCTGGGTCTATTCCGTCCTGTGGGGCCGCACCTCGACCGCCGCCCTCAAGACCAACCCCGACCTCTACTGAGCTCAAGGAGCATCAAGCCATGTGGTATTTTTCCTGGATCCTGGGTGTCGGACTGGCGGTTGGCTTCGGCGTGCTGAACGGCCTGTGGCACGAGTTCCACCTGTTCGACGAGGGCGACGAGGGCCTGTCGGTCGATGCGTCGAAAGAGGTCGATGTCCCTCTCTAGCCCCACCGGCGCGCTGACGACGCGCGAGCTTATCGCCCGCTACGACGCCCACGCGCCGCGCTACACCTCCTATCCGACGGCGGCGCAGTTCACGCCCGCCGTCGGGGCCGCCGATTGGGGGGCGTGGCTCGGCGCCGCGCCCCTTGATCGTGCGGCGTCTCTGTATCTGCACATCCCCTTCTGCAAGCGGCTGTGCTGGTACTGCGGCTGCAACACCCGGGCGATGAACCGCGTCGGGGTCATGAGCAGCTATGTGGACCTGCTGCTGAAGGAAGCCGATCTCGTGCTCGAACGGATCGGCCGCCCCGTGCGGGTCGGTTCGATCCACCTGGGCGGCGGCACGCCCAACATGCTGCCCCCCGATGAGCTGGAGCGGCTGTTCGCCGGTCTGGCCGCCCGGTTCGACCTGGGCGACTGTTTCGAGATCGCCGCTGAACTGGATCCCGAAGTCCTGACCCAGGGATGGGTCGAGGCAGCCGGCCGTATCGGTCTGAGCCGCGCCAGCCTGGGGGTGCAGGACCTGTCGCCCACGGTCCAGGCGGCGGTGAACCGGCCGGAATCCTTCGAGACTATCCGCTGGGCGGCCGAGGCGCTGCGCGGCCAGGGGGTCACGTCGCTGAATCTGGATCTGATGTACGGCCTGCCGCTTCAGGGGGCTGAGCATGTCGTCACGACCGTGGCGCAGATCGCTGTCTTGCGGCCCGAACGGATCGCCCTGTTCGGCTATGCCCACGTGCCGTGGATGAAACCGCACCAGAAACTGATCAAGGAAGCCGATCTGCCTGGACCCGAGGAGCGCTTCACCCAGAGCCAGGCGGCGGCGCGGTATCTGGTGCAGAAGGGTTGGCAAGCCATCGGTCTGGACCATTTCGCCCTGCCGCATGATTCCATGGCCGCCGCTGTCCGCGCCGGTCGGCTGCATCGCAATTTCCAGGGCTATACGACCGACGAGGCCCCGGTGCTCATCGGCCTGGGCGCCTCGTCGATCAGCCGCACCCCCCAGGGCTTTGTCCAGAACCATGCGCAGGAGCGGGATTGGCGCGCGGACGTTTCCGCCGGAACCTTGCCGGTCGCGCGCGGCGTGGCCCTGAATCCGCGCGACGCCTTTGTGGGCGAGATCATCGAACGGCTGATGTGCGACTTCACCGTCGACGTGGCCGAGATCGCCCGCATGCGCGGTCGTGATCTTGCGGAAGTCGCTGCGGTCTGGACGAGGCTGCTGCGGTTTCAACTGGACGGCTTGATCGAGGTGAATGGGACGACCGTGACCGTCACCGATCTGGGCCGGCCGTTCGTTCGCGCCGTCTGCGCCGCCTTTGATCCGGGCGCCGCCGACATCGAGAAACGCCACGCCCGCGTGGTCTGAATGGACAGATTGTCCAACCCGTGGCGGGGTTTGCGCTAAATCAAGGCCGAGGCGGGGCAGGGGGCGCATTTCCCCGTCAAGACGCTCGGACAAGTCGCATGAGGCGGCAGCGGGCGTCGGGGATGAGCAAGATGAAACTGAAAACCCTGATCCTCTCAGCCGTCGCCGCCGCCGCCTTCGCTGCGCCGGCCCTGGCGCAGAGCCCGGCCGCCTGGGAGATGCCCAAGAAGGGCGACTGGATCATCACCGGCCGCGTGACGGATGTCTTCTCTGAGGCTGACAACGCCATCACCACGGCCGCCGGCGTCGATTCCGGCCTGAAGGTCGATGTGGGCGACAGTGTCATGCCGACACTGGGCTTCACCTACTTCCTGACCGACCATCTGGCGGTCGAGGCGATCCTGGGCACGACCAAGCACGAAATCCGCGCCCAGGGCGGAACCACCGACGTCGCCGTGCACGAAACCTGGGTTGTGCCGCCGATCGTGACCCTGCAATACCGCCCGCTGACCGAGGGTCGTTTCAGCCCCTATGTCGGCGCGGGCGTCAACTACATGCTGTTCTACAGCGGCGAAGACAAGAACGGCTTCAAAGTCGATCTGGACGACAACTTCGGCTACGCCCTGCAGGCGGGCGCCGACATCGGCATCCAGGGGCCGTGGAACCTGAACGTCGACGTCAAGAAGGTCTGGGTCAATATCGACGCCGACATCAACGACGGCGCTCTGAAGAGCGATGTGGATCTGGACCCGTGGGTCGTTTCTGTGGGGGTAGGCCGTAAGTTCTAAGAAAAATCGACATCGGAAATGCGTTCGAAATGGAAGCCCCGCCGGTTCGCCGGCGGGGCTTTCGCTCTTGTGCGGATGCGCTCGACAAAACGGGCGGCGCGCCCTAGGCGGGAGACGAGCCGTTTGTTGCGGCGCAATCTCGGGATTTCCGCATGCCTTCCGGTCTGATCGCTCTGCTCGATGATGTGGCGGGGATCGCCAAGATGGCGGCGGCGTCGATCGACGACGTAGGGGCGGCGGCGGGCAAGGCCTCGACCAAGGCCGCCGGAGTCGTGGTGGACGATGCGGCGGTGACGCCGCGCTATGTCACCGGCCTGTCGCCCAGCCGCGAACTGCCGATCATCGGCAAGATCGCCCTTGGGTCGTTCCGTAACAAGCTGATCTTCATCCTGCCGGCCGCCCTGCTGCTGAGCGCCTTCGCTCCCTGGGCCATCACGCCGCTGCTGATGTGCGGCGGGGCCTATCTCTGTTTCGAAGGGGCGGAGAAGTTGATGGAGGCCTTCGGGCACGGCGGCCACGCTGACGCCGCCCCGGTCGTGGGCGACCCGGCGACCCTGGAGAAGACGACGGTGGCGGGGGCGGTTCGGACCGACCTGATCCTGTCGGCCGAGATCATGGCCATCGCCCTGGCCGACGTCTCCGCCCAGCCGATCCTCACCCAGGCGGCGGTTTTGGCCGTGGTCGGGATCGCGATGACGGTCGCGGTCTATGGGGCTGTCGGCCTGATCGTGAAGATGGACGACATCGGCCTGCATCTGGCCGAGCGCCCCAACGGCGGAGTGCGCGCCCTGGGCCGCGGCCTGGTCAAGGGGATGCCGGTGGTGATGGACGCCCTGTCGGCCATCGGCACGGCCGCCATGTTGTGGGTCGGCGGCGGCATTCTGGTTCACGGAACCCATAAGCTGGGCCTGCACTGGCCGGCCGAACCGCTTGAGCATCTGGCCCATGCGGTCGGGGCCGCGACCGGTCCGCTTCATGGGATCGTCAGCTGGTTCGTGACGGCCCTGGGGTCGGCGATCATCGGCGTGATCGTCGGCGGCCTGATCGCCGTGCTGGTCCATCAACTGGGCCGGCTGCGGGCCAAGCCCGCGCACTAAATCTCCCAGGGCCGTAGCTGTCACGCTGTTGCAATCCCGGCCCGCTAGACCCCCACGCCTGTCTCCGGAGTAAGCTCATGTCCCTGTCGCGCACCGCCCTCGCGGCCCTGGCCGCTGTTTCGCTTGTCGGCGCCGCCGTTCCAGCGATGGCGCGACAGAGCCAGACGCCGACCCCGGCTCCACAGGCCTCCGTTGCGGCCCTGACGCCTCCGAAGCTGATCGTCACCATCGTGGTGGACCAGTTCAGCGCTAATCTGTTCGACCAGTACCGCGGCCGCTACACGGGCGGCCTGCGCCGGATGGCGGACCAGGGGCTGGTGTCGATCAACGGCTATCAGACCCACGGCCTGACCGAGACCTGCCCCGGCCACTCGACGGTTCTGACGGGCATGCATCCGACCGAGACCGGAATCCCGGCCAACGACTGGATCGACGGCAAGACCGGCAAGGAAGTCTATTGCCTGGCCGCGCCCGCCAACCACCTGGCGAACGGACGCGACGACGTCGACAACGGCCCGGTCGGCCCAGAACAACTGCGCGCCACGACCCTGGGCGACTGGCTGAAGGTCGTCAGCCCGCAAAGCAAGGTCTTCGCCGTCTCGGGCAAGGACCGGGGCGCGATCAATCTGGCCGGCCATCAGGGTCAGGCCTTCTGGTTCACCGAGGGCTTCGGCCTGACCACCTATGTCGAGCCGGGCGAGACGGCGCAGGCCAAGCTGGCGCCCGTGGCGGACTTCAATCGCGACTTCCGCCTGGGCATGAGCTTGGCGCCGGTCGCCTGGGATTACACGAATGACCAGTGCCGGGCGCTGGCCGGGGACTGGACCATTCGCGGCCAGACCTTCCATTCGACCCTGCCGCCGGCGGGGCTGAAGTTCGACACCTCGCCCCTGCTGGACGAGCAGACGCTGAAGGCCGCTGAATACCTGCTGGACACCCAGAAGCTGGGCCAGGGCGCGACGACCGACATGCTGGGCGTCAGCCTGTCGGCGACGGACCGGATCGGCCACATGTACGGCACCCAGGGGCCGGAGATGTGCGAGCAGATGCACCGGCTGGACGCGGCCCTGGGCGAGTTCCTGGACCGGCTGGCCCAGGTTCCCGGCGGCGCCCTGGTGGTGCTGACGGCGGACCATGGCGGTTCGGACTTCGTCGAGCGGCTGCACGACCACGGCTATCCCCACGCGCGCCGCGCCGACCTGTCGGAGATCCAGGGCGTGAACGACGTCCTGAAGGCCCGCTTCAATCTGGACGCCGATCCGCTTCAGGCCGGCGGCAGCGGCCTGATGGTCGCAGACGCCCAGCATCGGTCGCTGCCCGATCCGCTGCGCACCCAGGTGGCCGAGGCCGCCGTCGAACTGCTGCGCGCCCTTCCGGACGTCGGTTTCGCCGAAACGCGCGACCGTCTGCTGGCCGAACCCCTGCCGGACAGCCGCGAGCCCGAGATGATGAGCCTGCGCGAGCGGATGCGTCTGTCCACCGTGGCGGCGCGGTCGCCCGACATCCAATTTTCCTTCGCCCAGAACGTCGTGGCAGGCGGCCGCGTCGGCAGCACCCTGGCCGGCCACGGCAGCCCGTTTGAATATGACCGCCGCGTGCCGATCATCTTCTGGTGGCCCGGCGCGACCGGCGAAGAGCGCTTCCTGCCTATCCGCACCATCGACATCGCCCCCACCCTGGCGCATGTGATCGGGGTGCCGGCGCCCAAGGTCGAGGGGCGCTGTATCGACCTGAACGGCTTCGCCGTGGCCGACTGCCCGGCGACGGAGACGACCCCGGCGCGATAAACTCCTGTTTCGCGTCGTAAACTCGTGTTTCCCAGCGGGGGCGTGACCTTACGTCGGGGACGTTTCATCGGCAGAAGGGGGCAAATCGTCCAACCGTCCCTTTCGGGGCGTGATTTGGGCGGCCTCGGAAGCGAACAGGAAACGTCCCCATGAACAGAGCCCGCCGCGCCCGCATCGTCGCGACCCTGGGTCCCGCGAGCCGCGCCCCCGGCACGGTCAAGGCCCTGGCCCAGGCGGGGGTGGACGTCTTCCGTCTGAACTTCAGCCACGGTACGCACGAGGATCACGCCGCCGCCCTGAAGGCCGTGCGTGGGGCCGAGATGGCGCTGCAGCGTCCGCTGGGCGTGCTGGCCGACCTGCAGGGGCCCAAACTGCGGCTGGGCCGGTTCAAGGACGTCGAGATCGCCGTCAAGCCGGGCCACAAGATGCGGTTCGACCTGGACCCGACGCCCGGCGATGAAACCCGGGTGCAGATGCCGCACCCCGAGATCTTCAAGGCCCTGCGCACCGGCATGCTGCTGTTGCTGGACGACGGCCGGGTGCGGCTGCGGGTCAACGACCGGACCGACGACTGGGCCGATGTGACGGTCGAGAGCGGCACGAAACTGTCGGACCGCAAGGGCGTGGCCGTGCCCGAGGCGGTCATCCCCGTCTCGGCCCTGACCCCCAAGGACCGCGAGGACCTGGCCTTCGCCCTGCGTCAGGGCGTGGACTGGGTGGCGCTCAGCTTCGTGCAGAAGCCCGAGGACATGGCCGAGCTGAAGCGGATCGTGAACGGCCAGGCGGCCTGCCTGGCCAAGATCGAGAAGCCGGCGGCCCTGGCCGATCTGGAGGCCATTCTCGACTATTGCGACGGGGTGATGGTGGCGCGCGGCGACCTGGGCGTCGAGCTGGACCCCGAGGACGTGCCGGTGGCGCAGAAGCAGATCGTCCGCGCGGCCCGTAATCGCGGGGTGCCGGTGATCGTGGCGACCCAGATGCTGGAGTCGATGACCAGCGCCCCGTCGCCGACCCGCGCCGAGGCCACCGACGTGGCCAATGCGGTCTATGAAGGCGCCGACGCCCTGATGCTGTCGGCCGAGACGGCGTCGGGCGACTATCCGCTGGAATCGGTCGAGATCATGAGCCGGATCATCGAACGGGTCGAACGCGATCCGATGTGGCCCAAGCTGATGGGCGCCGAACACGCAGGCATGGACGAACACGACGTGGACGCCCTGGTCGGGGCCGCAGCCATGGCGGCCAGCGCGCCGTCGACCGGCTGTCTGGTGGTCTTCACCACCCTGGGCGGCACCGCCCGGCGGATGGCGCGCGAGCGGCCGCTGAAGCCGATCCTGGTCCTGACGCCCAATCCGAATACGGCGCGCCGGTTGGCCCTGGTCTGGGGGCTGGAGCCGCGCCTGGGCGACCAGCCCGATTCGCTGGAAGCCGTCACCGACGACGCCGTGGAAGGGGCGGTCCGATACGGTTTGGCCGAGCCCGGCCAACGCATCCTGATCCTGGCGGGCACGCCCTTCGGCGCGCCCGGGGCCGCCAATCTGCTGCGTCTCGCCCATGCGCCGGCGGCCAAGGCCAAGGGGCGCAAGAAGGGCTGAGGGGGGCTTTTTCGGAAGGCTGGCGCGGGCGAACTATAACGCTACTGTGCGCTGATGAATCGGCGGCCCGAATGATCAAATACATCGGCTCCAAGCGCGCCCTGCTGGGGCATGTGACCGGCGTGGTCGCGGGGCTTCTGCCGCAGGGCGGCCAGGTCTGCGACCTGTTTTCCGGCACGGCTCGCGTGGGTCACGCCCTGAAGAAGCAGGGGTTCCAGGTCTGGTCGAATGACCACAACGCCTATGCGCACATCCTGGCGACGGCCTATGTCCAGGCGGATCGCGAGCGCTGGGTCGAGCGGGCGGAGACGGTGCTGGGCGAGTTGCGGGCGGTCACGCCCCAGGCCGGCTGGTTCACCCAGGCCTTCTGCCACGACGCCCGGTATTTTCACCCGGACAATGGCGCGCGCATCGACGCCATGCGCGACCGGATCGAGGCCATGGGTCTGGAGCCCGAACTGAAGGCCGTCGCCCTGGTCAGCCTGATGGAGGCGGCCGACCGGGTGGATTCCACCGCCGGGGTTCAGATGGCCTATATGAAACAGTGGGCCCCGCGCGCGCTGAAGCCGCTTGAACTGCGCATGCCCGATATCCTGCCTTCGGTGGGCGGCGCCTGTCGCGCGACCCAGGGGGATGCGGTCGAAATGGCCGAACAGGTCGAGGCGGACCTCGTCTATCTCGACCCGCCCTATAACCAGCACTCCTATCTGGGCAACTACCATTGCTGGGAAAGCCTGGTCCTGTGGGACCGGCCGGAAACCTACGGCGTCGCCAACAAGCGGGTGGACGTGAGGACGCGCAAGAGCGCCTTCAACAGCCGGCCCGGCATCGGCCCGGCCCTGCGGTCCGTGATCGAACGGTTGCGCGCCCCCAACCTGATCGTCAGTTTCAACGACGAAGGCTATCTGAGCCGGGCCGACCTGGTCGAGATGCTGTCGTCGCGTGGCCATGTTCAGGTGGTCGAAATCGCCCACCCCCGCTATGTCGGCGCCCGGATCGGCATCCATAATCCCAAGGGGGTCAAGGTGGGCCAGGTGGGCCGGCTGAAGAATGTCGAACACCTGTTCGTCGTGACGGATCGGCCGGTCGAGCTTCCCGTGGCCGCCTGACTACAAATGGGTTTTGGCAGACTCTGTCGGGAACCCGACACAGCCGGTGTCGTTGAAGAGACATGCAACCGCTCGTCTCTCACACCCCGGCCTCCACGCGCGAAGAGGATTACCGCCTGCGGTCCGCGCCCGAGCCGAAGTCATGGATTTCGGCTGAACCGGTCATAGAGATTTCGTCGGACCGGCTGGCGCCGCGCGTCTATACCCACAACGCCGAACGGTATGGACGGCGCGAGCCGGTGGCGGTCGAGACCGCTCAGGATGACGTGGAGCCCAGTCTGGCGCAGCCGCCACACTGGATGATGATGTTGGCGGGCGCCGCCGTCGCCGCCCTGATGGGCGCATTGCTCGGCGGCTTCATGCACATCTGACGCGCGGTTCCGCGCTTCAGACCTGTTCCAGCAAAGCCCTGATGGGCGACCAGCCGCGTCGGTGGGCGGGGCACGGACCCAGTGTCTTCAACGCCGCCTGATGAATGGGGGCGTTGTAGCCCTTGTGCCGCGCAAAGCCGTAGCCGGGATACTGCGCGTCCAGATCGATCATCAGCCGGTCGCGCGCCGTCTTCGCCAGGATTGACGCCGCCGCAATCGACAGGGACAGGCCGTCGCCCCCGACCACGGTCTGAATCTCGCACGGCAGTTTGAACCGGTAATTGCCGTCCACCAGAGCCGCCACCGGCTGGACCGCCAACTGCTCCACCGCCCGACACATGGCCAGGCCGGTGGCGTGCAGGATGTTCAGGTCCTCGATCTCCTCCACCGAGGCGAAGCCGACGCCCCAGGCGACGGCGCGAGCCTTGATCTCGGGCTCCAGCGCCGCGCGGCGCTTTTCGGTCAGGGCCTTGGAGTCGTCGATGCCCGGCGGCAGATCGTCGGGGTTCAGGATCACCGCCGCCGCCGACACCGGCCCCGCCCAGGGACCGCGCCCCGCCTCGTCCACGCCGCAGACGGGGCCGTTGACGCGCTGGATCAGCACAGTCTCGAGCGCCAGGGTGGGGAAGGCTTTCGGATTCGCAGGGGCTCTAGCCATGGCCCGCCATCGCACGAACCTGGGCGTGACGGAAGCAGGTCGTCTGGTGGTCGTTGACCATGCCTACGGCCTGCATGAAGGCGTAGACGATGACCGGGCCGCAGAAGTTGAAGCCGCGCTTCTTCAGGGCCTTGGCCATGGCGACGGACTGTTCGGTCTGGGTCGGGGCCTGGCGGAAGTCGGCGAAGGGGGTGTGGATCGGTTCGCCGCCGACGAAGGACCAGAGCCATTCGGAGAAGTCCTCTCCGTTGTCGCGCATCTCCAGCCAGATCTGGGCGCCGCGAATGGCCGCGTTGATCTTGGCGCGCGAGCGGATGATGCGGGCGTCGCCCAGCAGGCGCTGGATGTCGGTCTCGTCATAGCGGGCGACGATATCGGGGTCGAAGCCGTCGAAGGCGTCGCGGATGCCTTCGCGTTTGCGCAGGATGGTGATCCAGGCGAGGCCGGCCTGGAAGCCGTCGAGGACCAGCTTTTCCCACAGGGCGCGGGGGTCGCGTTCGGGCACGCCCCATTCGGTGTCGTGATAGGCGATGTAGAGCGGGTCGGTCCCGCACCAGCCGCAGCGGCCCGAGGTATGTGAGTCGGTCATGCGGCGATGTTGCCAGTTTGTTCGAAGTGGGGGAAGGGGCGCGACCCTCTCCCGCTTGCGGGAGAGGTGGCCCGGCGTCCGCGCAGCGGACCAGGGTCGGAGAGGGAAGTGTCGCTAAAAAGAAGACTTCCCCCATCGTCAGGCGTGTCGCTTCGCGCCACGACCTGACACTTCCCCCGCAAGCGGGGGAAGGTCTTGCGGCTCAGTCCCTGACCAGTCCCCCGTCCACCACCAGGTTCTGACCCGTCACGGCCCGGCTCCAGGGCGAGGCGAAGAACAGGGCGGCGTCGGCGAATTCCTCCGGCGTCGTCACAGACCGCAGCGGGGTCATGCCGGCGATGAAGTCGAAGACGGCGTCCGGCGTGGCGGCGCTGGCGTCGGTGGTGCGCAGCAGGCCGCCGGAGACCATGTTGACTGTGACGCCGTCGGGACCCAGGTCGCCGGCCGCCGTGCGGGTCAGGGACAGCAGCGCGGCCTTGGCGGCGGTGTAGTCGTGATAGGGCACGACCGGGTTCTGGAACAGGTTGGTGCCGATGTTGATGACGCGGCCGAACTTGCCGGCGGCCATGCCCGGCGCCGTGGCCTGGATGGTGTTCAGGGCGCCGCGCACCACGGTCGAGAACTGGGCCGCCAGTTCGTCCCAAGCGATGTCGGTCATCTGTGACCGGGCGTCGCCGTTGAAACTGTAGTCCAGGGCGTTGTTGACGACGGTGGTGACGGGGGCGCCGAAATGGGCCTGGGCGGCGGCGACCAGGGCGTCGACGGCGGCGCGGTCGGTCACGTCAGCCTGGAGGGCGACGGCGCGGTCGCCGATCTCGGCCGCCAGGGCGGTCGCGGCCTCGCCGCTGGCGCGCCAGTTGATCACCACGCGGGCGCCTTCGCGCGCGAAAGCGCGGACGGCGGCCGCGCCGACGCCGCGTGCGCCGCCGGTGACGAGGACGATCTGGTCGGCGATCTTCATGGGAGGGTCTCAGTCGGTTGATGCGGGGAGGACGTCCTGGCCCATCCATGAGGGTTTGCGCAAGCGCACGGGGCGGCCCTCGACGGTCAGGTCGCCGTCGAGACGGTCGATGCGCAACAGGGCCATGGCCGAGCCCCCGCCATCCGACCTCTGTCGGCCCGACAGCACCTCGCCCGCGCGCAGTTCGCCCTTCAGAACCTCGGCGCCGAAGGGGGGCGGGGGGCCGTCGAAGTCCAGGGCCAGCATGCGGTTCTTGATCGAGCCCCGCCGTTTCATGCGCGAGGTGGTCTCCTGGCCGACGAAACAGCCTTTTTGGAAGTCGATGCCGTTCAGCAGGTCGAAATCGGCCTCGATCGGATAGGTCTTGTCCTGCGGGGCGTCGGCGGTCGGATCGGGGACGCCGACCGACAGGCGGTGGGCGTCATAGTCGGCTTCGGTCGCGTCCGCAGCCGCTTCGCCGTACAGGCGGCCGCCCATCAGGGGCGTGCGGGGGTCGGGAATGAAGCCGGCGGGCGCGTCCGGCCAGGCGGCGAAAACCGGGCGGTCGTCGGCGGCCACCTGGACCTTGGCCCTTAGTTTGTACATCGACAGCCGCTGGATCAGGGCCTCGCGGCGCTCGGCGGCCACGTCCAGCAGAACCCCTTCGGCCTCGCCCAGGATGAACAGGTCGAACAGCAGCCGGCCGGGCGGGGACAGCAGGGCGCCGAACCGCAGCTCGCCGTCGCCCAGCGTCTCCACATCCTGGGTCAGCAGATTGTGCAGGAAGGGCCGGGCTTCCTCGCCCGTGATTGAGATGAGGGCGCGGGAGGAGAGGCGGGCGATGGGCATGGCGCCAAGATAGGGACGCGGACCCCTGGGCTCCAGACCTGTTGTCGCCGCAAGCCGTCAGTGGGGCGTTCGGGCCTGGATGAAGGCCGCCACATCCTCGACCACGCCGGGCGCCAGGGGCAGGTCGGGGGTGGAATAGGCGGCGATGTTTGCGGCCCGGTCTGCGGGCGCCGTCTTCAGGACATGATTGACGCCGTCCCACAGCTTCAGCGTCGCCTGCGGGTCGGCGGCGGCCAGGGCCTGGGCGTCCGCGACGCCGACCTGGATGTCGGTGGTCCCCTGGCCGATGAAGACGGGGCCGCCGTAAGCGGCGATCAGGACGGCGGGGTCCAGAGGCAGCCACGAGATCAGATAGGGCTGGACCGAGGGACGGAACAGGGCCGCCAGGGCGGGCGGCGTATCGGCCACGGTGCGGCCGGCTTCCAGTTCGGTCAGGGCGGAAAAGGCCTGGGCCTTCATTGGTTCGGGCAGGGCGGCCAGTTGTTCGCGGATGACCGCGCCCGCCGGACGACCGGCGCCGGACAGCAGGATCAGGCCGCAGACCTTGCTGGATTCGGGGCCGTCGCCGCCCTCGACGGCCTTCAGGGCGATCAGGGCGCCCTCGCTGTGGCCGATCAGCCAGGCGCAGGGCTTGCCGGCGCGACTGGCGGCCTCGGCGGCCCAGGCGCGGGCGTCGGCGACATAGGCGGCAAAGCGCAGATCGGCCTCGGCCGGGCCCGCCGCAGCACTGGCGGCGACACCGCGCTTGTCGATGCGGACCGTGGCGATCCCCTGGGCCGCCAGCCCCTCGGCCAGCAGGCGGTAGGTCGAGGCGGAGACGCCCATAGGGCTGTTCCCATCCCGATCCGTCGGGCCGGAGCCGGGCAGGATGACGGCGACGGCGGTCGCGGTGTCGGGCGCCAGCAGGGTTCCGTGCAGGGGCGCGGGCTGGGCGGGCAGGGCGATCTCGGTCGAGACCGGGCCGGCGAGCAGGGCGAGGGCGAGGCTGAACATGGCGGTCTCCTTGGTTGGACGAGGTTCAGAAGGGCTGGCGGTCGGGATCGCTGCGCCAGACGCGCCAGCTCTCGAACACCGACAGGGCGGCGACGATCAGGACGGCGACGATCAGGGACAGGGCGCCGAGCGGCTGAGGCGCGAGCGGCGCGGCGATCAGGCCGATGAGGCCCAGCAGGAAGAACAGGCGTCCCGCCAGTCGGTTGGAACGGTCCCAGGCCAGGCGGCTCTTGTAGCTCCAGGGCGTGCGGACCCCGACCACCGGATTGGGCGCGACCCGGCCGAGGAAGGCGCCCAGGACCAGAAGGATCAGCGATACCCCCGCCATGGTCACGACCGGCCCGGTCTCGACCGTGGCGTCGCCCAGGCCCGTCCAGCTGATCAGCAGGCCGATGACGGTGAAGACGAACAGGCTTATGCCTTGGCCGATCCGCAAGGAACGGCCGCGCGAGGCGTCGCCTTCTGACACGGCGCGCAGGGCGCCCAGGCCCAGTCCCGCTGTGGCGATGAAGCCGATCAGGGTCATCCCGCCGAGGAAGGTCGCGAACTCGACCCGGCTGCCCCACCGATCCACCTGGAACTGGCCGTTCCAGTGCATCGGCATCGGCGTGGTCGGGCCGTTGAGGCCGACATGCAGGGCGAAGGCCGCCTGGACCGCGAAGACGGCGAGGGTCAGATAGTCCAGCAGCGACAGGCGATCCTTCATCGACGGGGCTCCTTTTGGGCCACGGGCAGGACTTGGGCGGTCTCGCCCGTTCCGGCGATGTCCATCAGAAAGGCCATGGCCTCTTCCACCGCCGAGATCTCCAGCCGGTAGCGAATGGTCTGGCCCTCGCGCTCGGGACTGACGAGGCCGGCCTCCTTCAGGGCGTTGAGATGACCGGTGATCGTCGGCCAGCTCATGTCGAAGCCGGCGGCGATGTCGCCCGACGCCAGGGGGCCGGCGCGCAGCATGGCGATGATGCGGCGGCGCACCGGATGCGACAGGGCTTTGAACAGGGCATTCATAGGTCTCACCCTAATTAGGGAAATAGCTAATTGCAAGTCGGGTGCGGCAAGACGCGCGGCCACGAGAAGGCGTTCGCCATTGCAAAGCAATCGCATCGGGGCGTATGCAGCCGCCACTCCCTGATTTTGAGAATATTTTGCAAGTCATGACCCGCCCGACCCGCCGTTTCGCCTGCGCCTCCAGCCTGCTGGCCCTTGCCGTCGCCGCGCCCGCCCTGGCCCAGGAGGCGCCGGCCGCGCCTGCCGAACTGGATGAGATCGTCGTGACGGGATCGCAGGTGCGACTGACCTCGGCCTATGCCGGCGGGCAGGTGGCGCGAGGCGGCCGGGTCGGCCTGCTGGGCAATATGGACGTGATGGACACGCCCTTCTCGACCAGCAACTACACCGAAACGCTGATCCGCGATCAGCAGGCGCGCGGCATCGGCGACGTGCTGCAGAACGATCCGACGGTGCGGGTGTCCAAGGGCTTCGGCAATTTCCAGGAGCTGTATGTGATCCGGGGCTTCCCGGTCTTCTCGGACGACATGAGCTACAACGGCCTGTACGGTGTGCTGCCGCGTCAGTTCGTGGCGGCCGAACTGATCGAGCGGGTCGAGGTGTTCCGCGGCGCCAGCGCCTTCCTGAACGGCGCCGCGCCGGGCGGGACGGGCGTAGGCGGCGCCTTCAACCTGACGCCCAAGCGCGCCGGCGAACCCCTGACGCGCCTGACGGCAGGGGTGTCGGGCAATGACGAGATCTACGCCGCGGCCGATCTGGCCCGTCGCTTCGGCGCAGAAGACCAATGGGGCGCCCGCCTGAATCTGGTCAGCCGCGACGGCGAGGGCTCGGTCGAGAACGAGAACGGCCAGCTGCGCGTCGTCGGCCTGGGCCTGGACCGCCGGGGCGAGCGCGCCCGATTCTCGGCCGACCTGGGCTGGCAGGACCACCGCATCGATGCGCCGCGTCCCAGCGTGACGCCGGGGACCGCCATCCCGGACGCCCCGTCGGCCGACAAGAATTTCGCGCAGCGCTGGACCTACACCGACGAGGAGCAACTGTTCGGCGCGGTGCGCGGCGAGTTCGACCTGACCGACAGCGTGACCGCCTGGGCGGCCTTCGGTGGGCGTCAAGGCAATGAAGACAACAGCCTGGCCAATCCGCGCGCTGACGCCGCTGGCGCGATCCGCGGCTATCGCTTTGACAACATCCGCGAGGACACGGTCTGGTCCGGCGATATCGGCGTGCGCGCCGACCTGACGACCGGGCCGGTCGAGCACCGTCTGGTGGCATCGGCCTCGCAGATCCAGTCGAAGTCGAAGAACGCCTGGGCGGCCTCGAGCTTCAGCGGCTATGCGTTCGGGACGCTGAGCAACCCGACCCTGTCGCCTGCGCCGGCCATCACCAGCGTATCGGGCGATCTGGATGATCCGAACGTGACCGAGCGGGTCAAGCACACCAGCGTCGCCGTGGCGGACGTGCTGTCCTTCCTGGACGGCCGCGTCCTGGCGACGGTCGGCGTGCGCTATCAGGAGATCGAGACCAAGTCCTACGCCTATGCCGACGGCGCCTTCGGCTCGGGCTATTCCAGCGATGCGACCACCCCGGCCTTCGCCCTGGTCTACAAGCCCAGCGACAAGATCTCGCTGTACGCCAACTATGCCGAAGCCCTCGTGCCAGGAACCACCGCGCCGACGCTGGCGAACGCGGTGGTGGCAGGCTGGGGAGACGCGGCCGTGCCAGTCACCGTCACCAACGGCGGCGAAGTGCTGGAACCTTTTCGCGCTGAACAGGCCGAAGTCGGAGTGAAGTATGACGCGGGGTCGTTCGGCGGCACGCTGAGCGTCTTCCGCACGACCCTGCCCAGCGCGCTGGTCTCGATCACCTCCAACGGAGATCCCGTCGCGGACGCCCGGCCTACAGGCGTCTATACCGACGGCGGCGAGCAGGAGAACCAGGGCGTCGAACTGACCGTCTATGGCGAGCCGGTCGCCGGCCTGCGCCTGATCGGCGGCGCGACCTGGCTGGACGCCGAGATCAACCGCTCGCTGACCGCCGCGAACGCGGGCAAATCCGCCATCGGCGTGCCGGACTTCCAGATCAACGCCAATGTCGAATGGGACGTGCCGATGGTCAGCGGCCTGACGCTGGAGGGCCGTGCGGTCCATACCGGCGCGCAGCCCGCCAATGCGACCAACACGCTGGAGTTGGAAGAGTGGACCCGGTTCGACGCCGGCCTGCGCTACGCCTTCGTCGCCGGCGGCAAGGATCTGACGGTGCGGGCGCGGGTCGAGAACCTCGCGGACGAGGACCAGTGGGTCGCCGTCGGGGGCTATCCGGGTTCGAACTATCTGACCCTGGGCGCGCCGCGTACCTTCCGCCTGTCGGTCTCGGCGGAATTCTGATCGGATGAAGACGCGGACCATCCGCGCCTGGTCCTGGACGCACAAATGGTCGAGCCTGGTCTCCACGCTCTTCCTGCTGATGCTGTGCGTCACGGGCCTGCCGCTGGTCTTTTCCCATGAGATCGAAGAGGTCCTGCTGGAGCAGGCGTGGACGCCGGCCAATCCGGGCGGACCGCTGCTGAGCCTGGACGAAGTGCTGGCCGCAGGCTTGGCGCTTCACCCGGGCGAGGTCCCCGCCTTCATGAGTTTCGACGAGGACCGACCGGTGGTGAACGTCACCAGCGTGGATCCGAACGGCCCGACCGGCGCCTACAGCTTCGAGCCGATCGACCAGACCAGCGGCGCGGTCGCCCCGCCGGTGGCCGGCCATCCGGTGATGGAGTTCCTGCTTCAGCTGCACACCGACATGTTCCTGGGCCTGCCGGGGATGCTGTTCCTGGGGCTGATGGGCCTGATGCTGATCGTGGCGGTGGTGTCGGGGGTGGTGCTGTACGCCCCCTTCATGCGGCGGCTGCCATTCGGCACGGTGCGCGCGGCCAAGTCGGCGCGGACGCGGTGGCTGGACTATCACAACCTGCTGGGCGTGGTGACCGTGGCCTGGGTGCTGGTGGTCGGTGCGACGGGCGTCGTCAACACCCTGGCCACGCCGATCCTGGCCTATTGGAAGAACACGGCGCTGAAGGAGCTGACCGTCGCCTATGACGCCCCCGCGCCGACCGGCGAGCGGGCCTCGCTGGATGCGGCGGTGGAGCGGGCGAAACGGGCGCTGCCGGGCAAGACGCTTCAGTTCGTGGCGTTTCCGGGGACCGACTATTCGACCGACCACCACTACGCCGTCTTCTTCCACGGCGACACGCCGCTGACGACCCATCTGACCACGCCGGCCCTGATCGACGCCCGGACCGGGGCGCTGGCGGCCGTGGCCCCGACGCCCTGGTATGTGAAGGCCCTGTCGCTGTCCCAGCCGCTGCACTTCGGCGACTATGGCGGGCTGGGGCTGAAAATCCTGTGGGCGCTGCTGGACCTGGCGACCATGGTCATCCTGGGGTCCGGCCTCTACCTCTGGCTGGTCAAGGGACGGCGGAAACCGGCATGAGCCGCAAGGATCTGACTATCTGGGCCATCTTCGGCGCGCCCGTCGCGGTCTTCGTGCTCAGCCTGACGGGGCTGATCGGCGCCCTGCTGGGAGACGGCGTCTGGGATGCGGTCTTTTCGGCCCTGCTGGCCTCGACAGTGATCGTCACCGTCTGGGCCTTGATCCGACGCCGACGCTGACCGCGGTCAGATCGAGAAGCTGACGCCGCAGCCGCAGCTGGAGGCGGCGTTTGGATTGCGGACCACGAACTGGGCGCCGGCCAGTTCGTCGACATAGGCGATCTCGGAATTCTTCAGGAAGGGGACCGAGACGGGGTCGATCAGGGCGGTCTGGCCGTCGGCCTGGATTCGCAGGTCGTCGTCCTCGGCCGTCTCGACCAGTTCGAACCGGTACTGGAAGCCCGAACAGCCGCCGCCGTCCACCGCCACGCGCAGCATCAGCGCCTTGCCCTCGGCCGCGCCCAGTTTGGCCAGGCGTTTGGCGGCGCTGGCGGCCAATATGATGCCTTCCGGCGCGCGCGTGGCGACACTGAAGGCGGGTGTGGACGGTTCTGTGGATTGGACGGTGCTCACGGCTGTCTATATGAGGCGCGCAAGGGCGTTCGCAAAGGGCCGCCCGCATCAAAGCAGCCTCAAAGTTGATGACTTGAGCCAGACACCTCTCGCCCCCTACGCCGAACGCGCCGATCTGACCAAGGGCCGCCGCTTCTTCGAGCCCCCCAGCCGCACCCGCACGGCCTTTGCGCGCGACCGCGACCGCATCATCCATGCGACGGCGTTTCGGCGTCTGAAGGAGAAGACCCAGGTCTTCGTCGCGCATGAGGGCGATCACTATCGCACCCGCCTGACCCATTCGCTGGAGGTGGCCCAGATCGCCCGGTCGTTGGCCCATGCGCTGAGGCTGGACGACGATCTGGCCGAGACGGTCGCTCTGGCCCACGATCTGGGCCACCCGCCCTTCGCCCATGCGGGCGAGGACGAGCTGGTGATCCAGATGGCCGACCACGGCGGTTTCGACCACAATGTCCAGAGCTTCCGCGTCGTGACCGAGCTGGAGAACCGCTATCCGCAGTTCGACGGGCTGAACCTGAGCTGGGAGACCGTCGAGGGGGTCATCAAGCACAATGGCCCGGTGTCGCACCGGCTGGACGAGCCGGCCTGGTCGGTGGTGCGGCCCTACCGGACGGGCGGGGAGGCGGGCTGGGATCTGCGCCTGGGCACCTTCGCCTCGCTGGAGGCCCAGTGCGCCGCCATCGCCGACGACATCGCCTACAACAACCACGACGTGGACGACGGGGTGCAGGCGGGGCTGATCACCCTGCAAGACCTCGATCAGGTGCCGCTGATCGGACCCATGCTGGCCGAGGTGCGGCGCGACTGGCCGGCCATCGACGACCGGATGCTGCGGATCGAGGCCGTGCGGCGGATGATCGGCGTCATGGTCGAGGACGTCCTGGCCGAGACGGCGCGGCGGCTGGAGGAGGACCGGATCGGCTCGACCGAGGATGTCCGCACGGCGAAGCGGACCATGGTGGACTTCTCGCGGTCCATGCACGCGGACCTGGCCGTCCTGCGCAAGTTCCTGTTCGAGCGGATGTATCGCCACTACCGGGTCAACCGGACGCGCAGCCAGGCGCGACGGGTGCTGTCGCAGCTGTTCGAGCTATTCATGGCCGAGCCGGAGGTGATGCCGCCGGAGTGGGCCGTGCCGGCGGCCACCGAAGATCGGACCCAAAGGGCGCGCGCCGTGTGCGATTACATCGCCGGGATGACCGACCGCTACGCGATAGAAGTCCACCAGAAACTGTTCAGCCTCGACCTGGCCCTCGATCTGTGATTCGAAAGACGGCGGCGGGGCGTTAAACTCATTATTCGGCGCGCCGATTCGCAGCGCCGGACCCACGGCGGAGTGCGACCATGTCTTTCGATGACGAAAACCGACCGGGCCGGGGCGCCTATACGCCCCCGACCGACGACGACCTGCCCTTCCGTCGCAACTCCTATGATCCGCGCAGCGGCCGCAACGTCGGTTCGGGCGGGGGCAAGGCGCCGCCGGTGACTTTGATCATCAGCGCGGTGGTCCTGCTGGTCCTGATCATCGCCGTGATCTTCTTCTATCGTTCGGGCATGCGCGCCTCGACCGACGCGCCGCCCGCCGTGGGCCAGCCCGTCGGCGAGATGAAGACCGCCCCGCCCGTGGACGCCCAGCCGGTGGATCCGGCCGACGGGGTGCGGGTCTATCGCGATGAGGCCGAGACGACCGACGCGCCCGTCACCTTCACCCCGCCGCCCGAGGCGCCCAAGCCGCGTCCGGCCGCACCGCCCGCCGCCGCCCCGACCGGACGGGGCTTGCCGCCGGCCAAGGCCGCCCCGGCTGCAACCCCGGCCGCCCCTGCGCCGCGTCCGGCCGCCCCGGCCCCCGCAGCGGCGACGCCTGCGCCGGCCGCCGGCGCCGCCACGGGTTCCGCCTCGGTCCAGATCGGCGCCTTCTCCTCCACCGAGATCGCCGACCGCGAATACGCCGCCGTCGCGGGTCGCTTCGGCCAGTACGCCTCGGGCGCCCAGAAGCGGGTGACCGAAGTCACCTCGTCCAGCGGTTCGACCCTGTACCGCACCACCTTCTCGGGCCTGTCGCGCGAGCGGGCGGTCGCCTTCTGCAACGCCCTGAAGGCCGCCGGACGGGATTGCATCGTTCGGTGACCTCCGCCGCCATCTACGGCTGTTCGGGCCACCGGCTGACGGAGGAGGAACGCGCCTTCTTCGCCGAGGCGCGGCCCTGGGGCTTCATCCTGTTCCGGCGCAATATCGACACGCCGGAACAGGTGCGGGCCCTGACCGACGAACTGCGCGCCGCCATCGGCGACGCCGACGCGCCCATCCTGATCGATCAGGAGGGCGGGCGGGTCCAGAGGATGGGACCGCCCCACTGGCCCAAATACCCCCCCGCGAGCGCCTATCTGAAGGCGGCCGGAGATATCGACGCCGCCCGAGAACTGGTGCGGTTGGGTGCGCGGCTGATGGCGCACGACCTGCGCGAGGTGGGAATCAATATTGATCTGCTGCCGGTGCTGGACGTACCTGTGCCCGGCGCCCACGACATCATCGGCGACCGCGCCTATGGCCGCGATCCGCAGACCGTGGCCCTGCTGGGTCGCGCGGCGGCGGAAGGATTACTAGCGGGCGGGGTGCTGCCCTGCGTCAAACACATGCCGGGCCACGGTCGCGCTTTCGCCGACACCCACAAGGACTTGCCGACGGTCCATGCCGATCTAGAGACCTTGGACGCCTGGGATTTCGCGCCGTTCAAAGCCCTGTCCGACATGCCGATCGGCATGACGGCGCACATCGTCTTCACCGCCATCGACGCAAAACGCCCCGCCACCCAGTCCAAGAAAGCGATCCGACTGATCCGCGAGCGTCTTGGCTTCGGCGGTCTGCTGCTGTCGGACGACCTGGTGATGAACGCCCTGTCCGGCAGTCTGACCCAGAGGGCGCACAAGGCGCTCAAGGCGGGATGCGACGTCGTGATCCACTGGAACGGCGACATGGATGAGATGCGTCAGGTCGCCGAGGGAGTCGGACCGCTGAAGGGCGGGGCGCTTCGCCGGGCCGAGGCGGCGATGGCGCGGATCGTGCGGGTTCCAGAACCCCTTGATCCGGTCGCGGGCCACGAACGCTTCTTCCGGGCGATGGCGGGCAAGACGGACGCGGCCAAGGGGCCGGACGTGGGCGAGGCGCAGGCATGAGCCGCCTGGACCTGATCGGCCCCAAGCCGCGCGAAGCGCGGTAGGCCGACAAGGATGACCGACGCCTTTCAGCCCAATCTTGATTTCAGCGCCGCCGCCGAGGTCGAGGAGCGCGAGGCCTTCGTCGTCGATCTGGACGGCTACGAGGGGCCGTTGCACGTTCTGCTGGCCCTGGCGCGGACCCAGAAGGTCGATCTGCTGAAACTGTCGATCACCCGGCTGGCGGAACAATATCTGGCCTTCGTGCACGAGGCGCGGCGCAGGAATTTCGCCCTGGCGGCGGACTATCTCGTGATGGCGTCCTGGCTGGCCTATCTGAAGTCTCGCCTGCTGTTGCCGCGCACCGAAAAGGACAAGGGCGAGGAGCCGCCGGCCGAGGCCATGGCCGCCGCCCTGGCCTTCCGGCTGCAAAAGCTGGAGGCCATGCGCAAGGCGGTGGACCAGCTGATGGCGCGGCCCCAGCTGAAGCGCGACGTCTTCACGCGGGGCGATCCCCAGGCGACGGTGATCGTCCCGTCCGACCGGATCGACGCCAGCCTGTATGACCTGATGAGCGCCTATGTGACCCAGCGCCGCCGCGAGGAGGGGCGGCGCTATTCGCCCGGCCAGCGGGTCGAGGCCTTTCCGCTGGAGGCGGCGCGCGACTGGCTGCGCGAGATCATGCCCCGGCTGGCCGACTGGACCCCGCTGGACCAGGTGGCGCCCCATCGCGAAGACGACGAAGGGCCCAGCCAGGCCAGCTATACCGCCTCGACCCTGTCGGCCAGCCTGGAGCTGGTGAAGGAGGGCGCCATGGACATTCGCCAGACGGCGCCCTTCGCGGAGCTGTATCTGAAACGCCGTGGAGGCGGACATCCGGTGGAGCTGACGCCGTGAGCGATCTCTCCTTCCAACCCGACGATGGCGAGATCGAGCGCCGGGTCGAGGCGCTGTTGTTCGCCGCCGCCGGTCCCTTGAGCGCCGCCGAGATCGCCGGCCGTTTGCCCGAAGGCGCCGACGTCGCCCGCGCCCTGTCGGGCCTGCGCGCCCGATACGAGGGGCGGGGCGTGGAGCTGGACTGCGTCGCCGACCGCTGGCGGTTCCGCACGGCGGCGGATCTGGCCTTCATGATGACCGAGGAGCGAGAGGAGCCCCGCCGCCTGTCCAAGGCCGCGCTGGAGACCCTGGCCATCATCGCCTATCACCAGCCCGTCACCCGCGCCGAGATCGAGAGCGTGCGGGGCGTCACCCTGTCGAAGGGCACGCTGGACCTGCTGCTGGAGATGGGGTTCGTGCGTCTGCGCGGGCGCCGACGGACGCCGGGCCGGCCCGTCACCTACGCCACCGCAGATCGGTTCCTTGAACATTTCGGCCTGGCGACCCTGTACGACCTGCCGGGCGTGCAGGAAATGAAGGCGGCGGGCCTGCTGGACCTGTCGCTGCCCGTCGGCTTTGAACTGCCGGATCCCGGACGAGGCGCGGACGTCGACGAGGACAGTCTGACGAACGAAAACGACGCGCCGGAGTTCGCGCAGGACTTTGTCGGCGAGGAACGCTAGGCGGGATCGATAGAGGGGCGTCAGGTCGTCAGCAGCCGAGGCAGCTTGAAGGTCACGGTCTCGCGCGCCCCCCCGTCCTCGGTGACGGTGGCGTCGAACCGTTCCGCGATGGCGTCCACCAGGGCGGCGATCAGAGGTTCAGGCGCTGACGCTCCGGCGGTCACGCCGACCGTCTGAACCCCGTCGAACCAGCTCCAGTCCACCTGGGAGGCGTCGTCGACCAGCCGGGCGTCACGGGCGCCGGCGCGCATCGCCACCTCGACCAGCCGGGCCGAGTTGGACGAGTTCTTGGACCCGACCACCAGCACCAGCTCGCACCCTTCGCCCAGCACCTTGACCGCGTCCTGGCGGTTGGTGGTGGCGTAGCAGATGTCTTCCTTGTGCGGGTCGGGCAGTTCGGGGAAGCGCCGCTTCAGCACCTTCAATATGCCCGCCGTGTCGTCGACCGACAGGGTGGTCTGGGTCGCATAGGCCAGGGGGGCGTCGCCGGGCCGTTCGAACGATTCGGCGTCGGCCTCGGTCTCGATCAGGCTGATGGCGCCCGGCGGCAGTTGACCCATGGTGCCGATCACCTCCGGATGGCCGGCGTGGCCGATCAGGATGATATGGCGGCCCGCGTCATGATGACGCTCCGCCTCCACATGGACCTTGGACACCAGGGGGCAGGTGGCGTCGAGGAACAGCAGTTGTCGCGCCTGGGCGTTGGCGGGAACCGACTTGGGCACGCCGTGGGCCGAGAAGACGACCGGCCGGTCGTCCGGGCATTCGTCCAGTTCCTTGACGAAGATCGCGCCCATGGACTTCAGCCGCTCGACGACATGGCGGTTATGGACGATCTCGTGGCGCACATAGACGGGGGCGCCGTATTTCTCGATCGCGCGCTCGACGATCTGGATCGCCCGGTCCACGCCCGCACAGAAGCCGCGCGGCGTCGCCAGCCGCACCGCGATGGGGCGGCGTTCGGGCGAGGGGGCGGGGACGTGCATGTTCATGGCCGCAACCTAGTCGTTCGCGCGACATATCGCCATGCAGGGCGACCGAATCCCTGGTCTTGAACAGCGACGCATCGCCACGGTCAGGCCTTATCCGGCGAAAATCGAGTTCGAACAAAGATTTAACCTCCGTTCACGACGCCTTGACCTCTTGGCCGCTCACGATTAGTTTCCGCGCCGAATTCAGACCCGCCCAAACACATTGTTTGAGCGCTGAGAGCACAGGTCCTGTCCCCCATGTCGGAATCGCGCGAAGAGGCGATCAAACGCCTCCAAGACAGCGCATCCGCATTGGAGGCGCGGACCACGGTGGAGAAATCCGCCGAGCTGACCGGCCATCAGGTGTCGGGTCAGGCCTACAAGATCATCGCCGAGCTTCTCGGCGGCGTCTTCGTGGGTCTTGCGGCGGGTTTCATCGCGGACTGGGTCTTCGGGACCCGTCCGTGGGGTTTGATCGGCGGGGTCCTGTTGGGCTTCGCCTTGTCGATTTACATGGCGCGTCGCACAGCCAACCGGTTGATGGCGCAGGCCAAGGCGTTAGGGACGTCGGCTCCGGCCGATCCTTATGTCGAGGCCGACGAAGACGGGGAACGATAGGGCTTCATGGCCGATCCGATTCATCAGTTTCAGATTCAGAAGGTCATCGATCTTCCTGACGTGACCCTGCCCCTTCTGGGTACGGTCGATTTGGCCGTGACCAATTCGCACATCGCCATGACGGCCGCCTTCGTCGTGATCGTCGGCTTCCTGGCCGCCGTGACCTCGAACGCCCAGGTCGTGCCCGGTCGTCTGCAGGCCGCAGGCGAGGGCGTGTTCGGCCTGATCGACAATCTGGCCGATTCCATCATCGGTCATGAAGGCCGCAAGTATTTCCCGTTCGTCTTCACCCTGTTCATGCTGATTCTGGGCATGAACATCCTGGGTCTGTTCCTGACCTTCACGGCGACGTCGCAACTGGCCATCACCGTCACCTTCGCCCTGATCACTTTCGGTCTGGTGCTGGTGGTCGGGTTCGCCAAGAACGGCCTGGGCTTCTTCAAGCTGTTCTGGCCGATGGGCGCACCGCTGGCGCTGCGTCCGGTCGTCGGCCTGATCGAGTTCGTCTCCTTCCTGCTGCGTCCGGTCACACTGGCGCTTCGTCTGTTCGGCAACATGCTGGGCGGCCACGTGGCGCTGAAGATCTTCGCCGGCTTCGTCGTCTCCCTGGGCCTGCTGGGCCTGGGCGGCGGCGTCGGCCTGCTGGCCTTCCCGGTTGCGGCCCTGTCGCTGGGCATGGTCGTGGCGCTGACTGCGCTGGAGTTTCTCGTGGCCTTCCTTCAGGCCTTCGTCTTCGCCGTTCTGGCCTGCATCTATCTGAATGATGTGGTCAACCTGGACCACGCCCACTAAGGGCAGGACCAGTCTCTTCACCCCAACCACCAACGACTTAAATCTAGGAATACAATCATGGACGCTGAAGCCGCCAAGTACATCGGTGCCGGTCTCGCAACCCTGGGCATGATCGGTTCGGCCCTGGGCGTGGGCAACATCTTCGGTCAGTTCCTGGCCGGCGCCCTGCGCAACCCGTCGGCCGCCGCCGGCCAGGTCGGCAACCTGTTCGTGGGCGCCGCCCTCGCCGAAGCCCTGGGCATCCTGGCCTTCGTGCTCGGCATCCTGATGATCTTCGGCTGATATCAGCCGATACCGGCGCGCGGGGCTCGCCCGCGCGCCGTTTCATCTGATCCTGCAGCAGACGGTTCATGGCCAGCACCCACACCAATCATGCGGTTCCGGCTTCGGTCGAAGCGGACCTGCACGCCGAGACGGCGACCGCCGCCGAGCACGGCTCGGGCGGCCTGCCGCAATTCCAGTTCGAACACTGGGCGGGACAGATCGGCTATCTGCTGATCCTGTTCGTCATCCTGTATGTTCTGGTCTCCAAGGTCTTCGCGCCTCGCCTTCGCAAGGTGATGGACGAGCGGGCCGATACGATTTCCAACGCCGTCGCCACCGCGCGTCAGGTTCAGGCCGAGGCCGCCGACCAGGCTGCTCAAGCCCAGGCTGAAGTCGCCAAGGCCCGCGCCGACGCCCGCGCCATGGCCGCCGCCGCCAAGGCCCGCGTGACCGAAGACGCCGCCGCCCGCCAGGCTGCGGAAGAAGCCGTCGTCAACGCCCGCATCGCCGAGGCAGAGACCGCCATCGGCAAGACCCGCGACGCGGCCATGGCCAATGTCGCCGTGATCGCCTCCGACGCCGCCGCCGCCATGGTCGAGCGCCTGACCGGCAAGGCCGCCACCTCGGGCGAGCTGGCTACGGCCAAGGGAGCCGTCTGATGAACCTGATCTTCGAACACGGCATCTGGAGCTTCGCCAATGCGGAGATCTGGGTCGGGATCGGCCTGCTGATCTTCTTCGGCATCCTGGTCGCCGTCGGCGTGCCCAAGATGGCCGGCGCCGCCCTGGACGCCAAGGGCGCCAAGATCCAGGCCGACCTGGACGAGGCCGCCCGTCTGCGCGCCGAGGCCGAGGCCCTGCTGGCCCAGATCCGCAAGGAAAAGGCCGAGGCCGAGGCTCAGGCCGCCGAGATGATGGCCCAGGCGGAAGCCGACGCCCGTCGTCTGGAAGTCGAATCCAAGGCCAAGCTGGAAGAGACCCTGGCCCGTCGCCAGAAGATGGCCGAGACCCGCATCGCCCAGGCGGAGGCCCAGGCCTCGGCCGAGGTCAAGGCGGCCGCCGCCGACCTGGCCGCCAAGGCCGCGGAACAGATCCTGGCCGCCCGCCTCGCCGGCGGCGCCAAGGATCCGCTGCTCGACGCCGCCATCGCCCAGATCGGCGACCGCCTGAACTGAGCACGGCCGGCTTAGCCGAACGAAAAAAGGCCCCCGGCGTCGCTGGGGGCCTTTTCTTATGTCCGAACGGCCGCTGTCAGTGGGCGGTGGCGCCGCCCATGAAATGCGCCGCCTGGCGCTTCTCGCGTGTCACCAGCCGGGCGTAGACATTGCCCAGCACGATGCCGAACACCGCATGGGTGATCAGCAGCCAGCCGATGGTGCCGAAGCCGGCGGCGGCCGAGAAGGTCCGGTAATCGCCCAGCATCAGGATGGCCCCCATCATCACCACCCAGGCGCCGACGGCGAAGACGATGCCCTTGGTCTCGGGGGTATCGGTGGGCAGGCGGGGACACATCAGACCGAACAGCGGCCCCAGGATGAAGACGCCGCTGAAGGCGTGGATCGCCCAGCCGACGGCCATGTTTCCAGGCATGCCGATCATTGTGGCGATGACCCCCTGGAACGGGTCGAACCAGTTCAGGAACAGGTTGGGTATTTCAAGCAAGGAAACGGCGACGGTCGCGGCGACGCCCGCGATCATGCCCTTTTGTACGCGTGACATCATGACCTTAGCGCCTCCCAACGCATTTGGTGGTTCTCTGATAACGCCCAGACAGAATACGCCTGTGGAGGGAGAAGGGCGTTCACGATGATGTGGTTAGCAGTTGCGACAACGCAACCGCGAGACGGTCTGTCAACTAGCGGAAAAGCTTCCGGAAATAGCGACGAAGCATCTTCCGCAACCGCGTCAGACGTCGGCGGGGTCTCTTAAGCACGACCTTCTCGGCGCGCAGGGCCTGCTGCCAGAAGACAGGAGCGAACTCCGGCTTTTTGCGCATGAGCCGCCGGAACGGATAGACCCATTTGGGCCGGGCGTACTGGGCACGAATGAACAGCCGCTTGGCCCAGAAGGAGCTCTTCAGGATCAGCATCAGGCCGACGGCGATGACGGGAATGCCGCCCGGACCCGGCAAGGGCGCGATCAGAATTCCCAGAAGCACCACGAACAGCCCGCCCGCCATCAGCGCCCAACGCTTCAGCGCGCGAAGCGTACGGCTGCGCGCGCGGTAGGACGGAAGGCGGATCGCAGTTGCGAAGGTCAAGTCGGCGCCAGACAGAGAGGAGGGAGGTCCTGTGACAATGATCGTCACGACCGCCCGATCCCGACTCGGGAGAGGAAAGAGCGACCGTGGCCAGCCTGCCACAGGCTCGTTAAGACCGTGTGTCCATGGCCGATCCGTGTCTACGGCGTGAAGCTTTGGTCATGATTGATCAAGGGCTTCTGGCTGTTGCCGCCAGGACACAATAAGGGGCGATCACCCCTCCTCAACCTTCGTCATCCTCGCCCTTGTGGCGAGGATCCATACTCCCGATGTTTCCGCAGAATGCGCCTTCGTCAGGCGCTGGGAGTATGGATCCCAGGGACAAGCCCTGGGATGACGGGGCCTATCCGTCGCCCTTACGCCGCCTGGTTCGACCTTGCCGGCGCGGTCCAGCGCAGCACCGGCGAGCGGGCGGCGCGGGTTTCGTCCAGGCGGCGCAAGGGGGCGTGGAAGGGCGCGCCCTTGAAGCGGTCGACGTCGCCGGCTGTCGCCGCCTCGGCCAACAGGCGCATGGCGTGGATGAAGCGGTCCAGTTCGGCCTTGGACTCGGTCTCGGTCGGCTCGATCAGCATCGCCCCGTGGACGACCAGAGGGAAATACATGGTCATCGGGTGGAAGCCCTCGTCGATCATCGCCTTGGCGAAGTCGAGCGTGGTGATGTCCGTGCCCTTCAGCCATGCGTCGTCGAACAGGGCCTCGTGCATGCAGGGGCCATCGGGGAAGGCGGGGCTCATCAGGTCCTGCAGGCGGGCCTTGATGTAGTTGGCGTTCAGCACCGCGTCCTCGGCCACCTGACGCAGGCCGTCAGCGCCGTGCGACATCATGTAGGACAGGGCGCGGACATACATCCCCATCTGGCCCTGGAAGGCGCATAGCCGGCCAAAGGCCTGCTCGGCCTCGTCTTCCTCGCGCTCGATCAGGCGATAGCCGCCGTCGTCATGCACGACCCAGGGGGCCGGGGCGAAGGGCGCCAGGGCTTCCGACAGGACCACCGGACCCGCGCCCGGACCGCCGCCGCCGTGCGGCGTCGAGAAGGTCTTGTGGAGGTTGATGTGCATCGCATCTACGCCCAGATCGCCCGGACGAACCCGGCCGACGATGGCGTTGAAGTTGGCGCCGTCGCAGTAGAAATAGGCGCCGGCCGCGTGCGTCAGGCGGCTGATCTCCAGGATGTCGCGCTCGAACAGGCCGCAGGTGTTGGGGTTGGTCACCATGATGGCGGCGACGTCGTCGCCCAGCTTGGCGGCCAGGTCGGCGACGTCCACGCGGCCGTCCTCAGTCTGGGCGACCTCGACGACGGTGTAGCCGACGAAGGCGGCGGTGGCCGGATTGGTGCCGTGGGCGCTGGTGGGCACCAGAACCTTGCGGCGCTTCTCATGCTGGCCCGAGGCCTCGTGGGCGGCGCGGATGGCCATCAGGCCGCACAGCTCGCCGTGCGCGCCCGCCTTGGGCGACAGGGCGACGGCGGGCATGCCGGTCAGGGTCTTCAGCCAGTGGGCCAGCGTGTCCATCAGTTCCAGCGCGCCCTGCACCGTCGAGATCGGCTGCAAGGGGTGGATGTCCGAGAAACCGGCCAGGCGCGCCATCTTCTCGTTCAGGCGCGGGTTGTGCTTCATCGTGCACGAACCCAGCGGATAGATGGCCAGGTCGATGGCGTGGTTCTTCTGGCTCAGGCGCACATAGTGGCGCATGGCCTCGGGCTCGGACAGGCCGGGCAGGCCGATCGGATCCTTGCGGACCAGGTCGCCCAGGTCAGAGCCGTCCGTCTTGGGCTCAGCCAGATCGACGCCGGTCTTGCCCCAGCCGTCGCCTTCGAAAATCAGGGCTTCGTTCTGCAACAGGCCGCGGCCGCCGGTCAGGGTGGCGGGCTTGGTCGTCACGGCGTTCGGAGCGGTCGGACGGCCGACGGTGTTCATGGTGCTCATGGTCGTTATCCCTTACGCGCCGAGGACTTTGGAGAGCGACTTGGCGAGGATCTGGATGTCGGCATCCAGCGTCGTCTCGGTCGCGGCGACCAGCAGGACGTCGTCCATGCCGGCTGCGGGGGCCAGGCGGCTGTAGGGCACGCCGGCCAGGATGTGGTGGCTGGCCAGGGCATCCACGACCTCGGCCGCGTTCTTGGGCAGGCGAACCGCGAACTCGTTGAAGAACCGGTCGGTGAGGATTTCGACGCCCGGAATGGCCGCCAGGGCGTCGCGGGTGGCGACGGCCTTCTCGTGGTTCAGCAGGGCCAGTTTGCGCAGGCCCGTCTCGCCCAGCAGGCTCATGTGAATGGTGAAGGCCAGGGTGCAGAGGCCGGAATTGGTGCAGATGTTCGACGTCGCCTTGTCGCGGCGGATATGCTGCTCCCGCGTCGACAGGGTCAGGACGAAGCCGCGCTCGCCGTCGGCGTCCACGGTCTCGCCGGTCAGGCGGCCGGGCATCTGGCGGATCAGCTTCTCGCGCGTGGCGAACAGGCCGACGTAGGGGCCGCCGAAGTTCAGGGCGTTGCCGATCGACTGGCCCTCGGCCGCGACGATGTCGGCGCCCATCTCGCCGGGCGACTTCAGCAGACCCATCGACACCGCCTCGGTGACCACGACGATCAGCAGGGCGCCGGCGGCGTGGGCGGCCTCGGCGATCTTGGTCACATCCGTCGCCGTGCCGAAGACGTTGGGGGTCTGAACCACGACGCAGGCCGTGTCGGGACCGATCTGGTCGATCACGGCGGCCTCGGCGTCGATGGCGGCGGCCAGGACCTGGGTCTCGACGCCGACGGCGTGGACCACGGTTTCGGTCGCCTTGACGTAGTGGGGGTGCACGCCGCCCGAGATCACCGCCTTGTTGCGGCGGGTCACGCGGGTCGCCATCAGCACGCCCTCGGCCATGGCGGTCGAGCCGTCATAGAGGCTGGCGTTGGCCACCGGCATGCCGGTCAGGTTCGCGACCTGGGTCTGGAATTCGTACAGGTACTGCAGGGTGCCCTGGGCGATTTCCGGCTGATAGGGGGTGTAGCTGGTCAGGAACTCGGACCGCTGGATCACATGATCCACCGTCGCCGGGACATGGTGCTTGTAGGCCCCTGCGCCGCAGAAGAAGGGCACGGCGCCGGCCGTGGCGTTCTTGGCCGCCATGGCGGACAGGGCGCGTTCGACCTCCATTTCGCCGGCCACGCGGGGCAGGTCCACCGGCCCGTCCAGTCGCGCCGCCTCGGGCACGTCCACGAACAGGTCGTCGATCGATTTCGCGCCGATGGCGGCGAGCATCGCCGTGCGGTCGTCGGGCGTCAGGGGGAGGTAGCGCATCAGACGGATTTTCCGAAGAGGAGGTCAAATAGTCTTGAGAGTAGAGAAGGGGGCCGTTCAGTCCTGCGAGCCGGCAATATGCTACGCGGAGCCGCAACCTCTTGCTGCGCGGCATTAGGCGAGAGTTCAGCCAGTACAGCATGAAGCTGTTCCGGGCCTTCCAGCGTGTCGGGACCTATGACATTCATGTCCGCAGCCCGCACTTCGCCCACGCTGGAATGGGTGCGAAGCGCGACGGGATCGAAGACATCGGCTATGATGAAGGCGCTCGTCCGGTCCGCTATGCGGTAGAGGGCCTCGGCCACGGCATTGGTGAGGATCGGATACTCGGCCAGCATGCCGTCGTTCAGGTCCTCGCCGAACAGGTAAAGGGCCGCGCCGTCCGTAAGGCGCAGTTCTGCTTCCATGCCCGTCCATTCCGCACCCGCCTCGGCGAGCGCCGCCTGCACCAGCTGGCCTAGACCGGGCTGGGACGGCGTCGTCGTCGAGTTGCGGAAGAAGACGGTGAACACTAGCGCTTACAGGCTGGCGAGGAAGGCGTCGTAAGCGGCCTGGTCCATCAAGGCGTCCAGCTCCGAGGCGTCGGACACCTTGATCTTGGCGAACCAGCCGTCGGCTTGCGGGGCCGAGTTGACGGTTTCCGGAGCGGTCGACAGGGCGTCATTGGCCTCGACCACTTCGCCCGAGACGGGGGCGTAGACGTCGGAGGCGGCCTTGACGCTCTCGACCACGGCGAAGCTGGCGCCCTTGGCGACGGTCTTGCCGACCTCAGGCGTTTCCACGAACACCACGTCGCCCAGGGCGTCGGCGGCGTGCTTCGAGATGCCCACGGTGGCGATGTCGCCGTCCAGGCTGACCCACTCGTGATCCTTGGTGAACTTCATGATCTGATCCTCAGACGGTCTTCGGTTTGCGGTAATAGCGTTGCGCCACGAAGGGCATGGCGACGACTTCGGCGGCGGCGGACTTGCCGCGCACGACGACCTTCAACTCCGTACCCAGCGCGGCATACGCCGGCGGCACGAAGCCCATGGCGATGTTCTTGCCCAGCGTAGGGGAGGGGCCGCCCGAGGTGACCTTGCCGATGACGTTCCCGTCAGCGTCGGCGATCTCGGCGCCTTCACGGGCCGGGGCGCCTTCCTTGACGATCAGGCCGATGCGGACTCGCGAAGGACCGTCGGCCAGTTCCTTCAGGATGCGGTCGGCGCCGCTGAAGTCCGCGCGCTCCTTGCGCGACTTGGACAGGGCGAAGGTCAGCGCGCCTTCGACCGGGCTGGTGGTCGGGTCGATGTCATGGCCGTGCAGCGGCAGGCCGGCTTCCAGCCGCAGGCTGTCGCGAGCGCCCAGGCCGATCGGCTTGACGCGGGCGTCTTCCAGAATCGTGTTCCAGACGCGCTCGGCCTGGTCCGCCGGCACCGAAATCTCATAGCCGTCCTCGCCGGTGTAACCCGAGCGCGAGACATAGCAGTCGACGCCGAACAGCATCAGCCGGGCGCATTCCATGAAGCCCATCTCGGCCAGGAGCGGCTCGTACGCCGACATGACTTCGGCGGCTTCCGGTCCCTGGATGGCGATCAGGGCGCGGTCCAGCACCGTCAGTTTGGCGTCGCCTTGAAGATTCGCCTCCCAGAAGGCGAAGTCCTCGTCCTTGTTGCCGGCGTTGACGACGACGAACAGGCCGTCATGGTCGGGACGGCCGGCCATCAGATCGTCGATGATCCCGCCGTCCTTGTTCAGCAGCAGCGAATATTTCTGCTTGCCGGCCTTCAGGATTTCATAGTCGCCGGGCACGAACCGCTCGAACTGGGCGGTCGCGTCCTCGCCGGTGATCTTGCACTGGCCCATGTGCGACACGTCGAACAGGCCGGCGTGTTCGCGGGTCCAGCGGTGCTCGGCCAGGACACCCTCATACTGGACCGGCATGTCATAGCCGCCGAAGCCCACCATCCGGGCCCCCAGGGCGCGGTGCGCGGCGTTCAGGGGCGTGGTCTTCAGGGCTTGGTCGGTCATGGTTCAGGCTTTCACGGTCGCGTTTGGTGGCGGAGCTCCGCCGTCTTCGCGCCCCCGCTGTCCTGAAGCCTGAGAGATTCCGGCGGTCAGACCGCCTTGCTCCGTCGGCGCGCCCTGATCCCGAGAAGGGGGCGACTTTCCAGCGTCCGTATGCTGTCGCGGTCCGTTTGCCTGAGCGTTTCCGGGGCGGTTGCGCCTTCGGCGTCGGGGGCCGGCCTGCCGGTCCCGAACTCTCCCGCGAGAGCATCCGACCTAAGCCACCGACTCCGGGCCCAAGTCAAGCGTCGGCGGCTTTCGGAGGCCGTCCGGCGGCGTCATTGTCGCCGTTCGCATCGCCTGTTGTTGCGTCGCCCTTGCCCTTACGCCGTAGGCCCGCCAAGAACGGTGCGACGCTTCCCGCCGCTTCGGACAGACCGCATGACCGCCGACCGCACCCGCCTCGACGCCCATATCGCCGCCCTGGACGCGCCCGAGGGTCTGAAGACGGTCCTGACCGTCGTCGCCGCCACCTGTGTTCAAATCAGCAAGGTCGTCGCCGGCGGCGCCCTGGCCGGCGCCCTGGGCGCCTCGGGCCAGATCAATGTCCAGGACGAGGAGCAGAAGAAGCTCGACGTCATGACCAACGACTTGCTGACCGACGCCCTTCTGGCCAGCCCCGCCGTCGCCGGCGTCGCCTCGGAGGAGATGGACGAGGTCCAGCCGGCGGCCCATTCCACCGGCCAATATCTGGTCCTGTTCGACCCGCTGGACGGCTCGTCCAATATCGACATCAACGCCATGGTCGGCACCATCGTCTCGGTGCTGAAGTCCACCACGCCGACGCCGACCGAGGCCGACTTCATGCAGCCGGGCCGCAACCAGGTCGCGGCCCTCTATGCCCTGTACGGTCCCCAGACCATGCTGGTCCTGACCACGGGTGCGGGCGTGAAGGGCTTCACCCTGTCGAACGACGGCGACTGGATTCTCACCCACGACGACATCGCCATATCGCCGGACACCAAGGAGTTCGCCATCAACATGTCGAACCTGCGCCACTGGTCCCAGCCGGTGCAGACCTACATCGGCGACCTGCTGAAGGGCGACGAAGGCCCGCGCGGCAAGAATTTCAACATGCGCTGGGTCGCGGCCATGGTCGCCGACGTCCACCGCATCCTGATGCGCGGCGGCGTCTTCCTGTATCCGTGGGACAGCCGCGAGCCGACCAAGCCCGGCAAGCTGCGCCTTATGTACGAGGGCAATCCCATGGCCTTCCTGGTCGAACAGGCCGGAGGAAAGGCGACGACGGACGGGGTTCAACCCATCCTCGACATCCAGCCCGAGCATCTGCACCAGCGCATCCCGGTCGCCTTGGGCTCGGCCAACGAGATCAACGCCTATGCGGGCGTGTGATGCTTATCCGCCCTACCGACGCCCTCCTGGTCATCGACCCGCAGAACGACTTCTGCGAGGGCGGCGCTCTGGCGGTCGCGGGCGGGGCGGGAATCATGCCGTTGATCAACCAACTGGCCGAACGGTTCACCCGCGTGATCCTGACCCAGGACTGGCACACGCCGGACCAGATCAGCTTCGCCTCCAACCACCCCGGCGCCGCCCCCTTCACCGAGATTGAGGTCGCCTACGGCCGCCAGATGCTGTGGCCGGACCACTGTCTCCAGGGCTCGCCCGGCGCCGACTTCCATCCCGACGTCGCGCCCACGGTGAAAAAGGCCCTGGCCGTAATCCGCAAGGGCTACAATCCGGCGGTCGATTCCTATTCCGGCTTCTTCGAGAACGACCATCGCACCCCGACGGGCTTGGCCGGCCTGTTGCGCGACCTGGGCGTGACGCGTGTCTTCCTGGCGGGCCTGGCCTTCGACTACTGCGTCCGCTTCACCGCCGAAGATGCGGTCCGCGAAGGCTTCGAGGCCGTGGTCATCTCCGACGCCAGCCGCGCGATCGCGCCTGAGACGGCGGCGGCGGCGCGGGACAGTTTCCGGGCGCTGGGGGTGTCGGACATTGAGGCTGCGGCCCTGCTGGGTTGATCTCAGCTCACTCCCAGAAATCCTCCGCCTCCGGAATGCGGGTGAAAGCGATCTTGGCGCCAATGAATTCGGGCAGGCCCGCCTTGGGACCGATGCTGACGGTGTCCTTGCCATAGCGGCGATTGAGGGCGTCCAGCGCCTGGGACAGGCGCAGGGACGGGGCCTCGCCGCCCTGATCCGGCCCGGTATCGAACAGGTCCGTCTCGAAGGCGTCACGGGATTTCAGCCCGTGAACCCCGACACCCACATAGCTCAGCCGTCCGGCCTCCAACTCAGGCTCGACCTTGCGCCACAGGCCATCCAGCGCGGTCAGCAGGGCGAAGGTGTCCTGCGTCGGCGCGACGGGGCAACTCATAGCCGCCGTCTCCCAGCCTCGCCGGTCGCTTCTGGGCGTCGCCTTCGGTCCCATGTCCAGATGCAGGGTCAGGCTCGCCCCCGTCAGGCCCATTCGCCGCAGCCGCGCCCCGCATTTGACCACCAGCCGCCGCGCCACGGCGCGCGCCTTGTCCGGGGTCCGCATGGCCTGGGCCAGGACGTGGCTGTGGCTGATGGAGGCCGGGGGCTTCTCCGGCGTCGGCTCGCTGTCCAGGCCATGCAGGCCACGCCAGATGCGTTCGCCCTCGATACTGTTCCAGACCGCGCGCGCCTGCCGGGCGCTCATGGTCCACAGGCCTGCGGTGTCCGCGACGCCCGCCGCCTCCAGCCGCAGTCGCATCCGCGGGCCTATGCCGGGATATTTCGACAGCGGCAGGTCCAGCAGCGGGCCGGGCAGTTCGTTCGCTCTCAGGATGGTCAACCCGGCCGGCTTCTTCATGCCGCAGGCGGTCTTGGCCAGGAACCGCGACGGGGCCAGCCCGATGGACGAGCGCAGACAGTCGCCGACATTCTCCAGGATGCCGGCCTGAATCCGTCGAGCCAGGGCGACGGCGTTCGCCTCCTGCCGTTCGGGGCCGAGCAGTTCGCACGAACATTCGTCGATGGAGCCGACCTTCCACACAGGCACGTGGCGGTCGATCTCGGCCATGATCTTCTTGTGGACCGCGACATAGAGGTCCGGCCGCGCCTCGGCGACGATCAGGCCGGGGCACAGTTTGCGCGCCTCTGACACCCGCATCCCCGTGTGGACGCCCCAGGCCTTGCTTTCATAGCTGGCGGCGATGGCCCCGGTGTATTCGCTCATCGCTGGCCGGACGATGACAGGTCTGCCCTGCCAGTCCGGGTTCATCTGCTGCTCGACGCTGGCGAAGAAAGCGTTCAGATCGACGAACAGCCAGCGTAGGCCCGCGCTGTCTTCGTTCGCCTGTTCCATAAACGGAACATATCAGGAACATTTAGCGTCGGGAAGATAAAGTGATGTTTGGCGCACTCTTTGATCCGTCATCCTCGGCACAAGGCCGAGGATGACGGGTGGGGATGGGATGGCGTCAGACCGCCGCGTAGGCATCCACCTCAGCCAGGAACGCCGCCTTTTCAGTCTCGCCCAGGAACGACCCCTCGAAACTGTTCCGCGCCAACAGCGTCACCTGATCCTTCGTCAGCCCCACCGCCGCCGCCAGCCGGCTGTAGTTGTCGTTCACATACCCGCCGAAATAGGACGGGTCGTCCGAGTTCAGGGTGACGTGCAGGCCCCGGCGCAGCATCTCGGGCACGGGGTGATCCTTCAGGTCGTTGACCACGCACAGTTTCAGGTTCGACAGGGGGCAGACGGTCAGGGTCATCTGCTCGCGCGCCAGCCGCTCCACCAGGGCCTCGTCCTCCATCGAGCGATTGCCGTGGTCCATCCGGTCGATGTGCAGAAGGTCCAGCGCCTCGTGCACATAGGCCGGCGGGCCTTCCTCGCCGGCGTGGGCGCACAGTTTCAGGCCCAGCTCACGCGCGGCGGCGAAGACTCGCTGGAACTTGGACGGCGGATGGCCGACCTCCGACGAATCCAGCCCCACCCCGATGAAATGATGCAGATAAGGCTTGGCCGCCTCCAGGGTCGCGAACGCCTCTTCCTCGGTCAGGTGGCGTAAGAAGCTGAGGATCAGGCCCGAACTCACGCCCAGTTCCGCCTTGGCCCGGTCCATCCCCGCGATCAGCCCCTCGACCACCACGCCGAAGGCCACGCCCCGGTCGGTATGGGTCTGGGGGTCGAAGAAGATCTCGGCGTGGCGCACATTATCGGCGGCGGCCCGCTGGAAATAGGCGAAGGCCAGATCCTCGAAATCCTTGCGCGTCAGCAGCACGGCCGCCCCGGCGTAATAGATGTCCAGGAAGTCCTGCAGGTTCGAGAAATCATAGGCCGCCCGCACCGCCTCGACGCTGTCATAGGGGATGGACACCCCATTCCGCTGCGCCAGTTCGAACATCAGCTCCGGCTCCAGCGAGCCCTCGATATGCAGGTGCAACTCGGCTTTGGGCAGGCCGGCGATATAGGCGTCGAGGGTGGTGTCAGCTTGTACGTTCATAGGCCGTTCTCTCGTGCATAGTCGTCCAGACCCATGATCTGGATGGTCGTCGCGCCAGACGCCCGCGTCTTGGCGATGAGCTTCTTGTCCGCCGTCAGAAGGGGCGCGCCCAACTGTTCGGCGTGGGCGATGTAGAAGCAGTCATAAGCCGGATGGTCCAGAGCGATCGCCAATTCCACCGCCCGTTCGATCAGCCTGCGACCGGGCTCTACATCCAGGTTCATGGTTTCGATCAGCGCCACCGCCTGCATCGCCTGTTCGCGAGTGATGTCGCCCATCCGACAGCGCTTCCAGATGATGTTGGCGCATTCCGACAGAATCAGATCGGGCGCCGACCAGGGCTGAGCGCGCAGGGCGGCGACGGCGATGGGGCTGTCGGGCTCGTATAGCGCGACCTTGATCGCCACGCTCGCGTCCACGACGATCAACGAGAATCCCGATCTTCGCGGATCAAGACTTCAGAAGGCGTGCTCAGCCTGCCCTTGGTCGCGTCCCGCAGAGCGGCGGCGCGACGGTCCCAATCCGCGTCGATGCGAGGCGTCAAAGCCTTGCGGAGAATCTCGCGATGCTCCGCTTCGGCCGAGCGATTGTTTTCCTGGGCGCGCTTCTTCAGGGCGATGGCGATGTCATCGTCGATGTTTCGGACGTGGAGGCTGACAGGCATGTTCGCGTTCCTTGTGCTAGCATATATAGCATGAGGAGTTTGCGACGACTAGGCGTTCGACACCACCAGCCGCAGATGTCCAGCCTTGGTCTTCCCTGCGTCGTCGGTCGGCGGCGGATCGGGCGGCGGGGGCAGGCTGGGACGGGCGCTCCAGGCCTCGGGCCGTTCGATCCAGCCCCTGGCCGTCTTCAGCCGGTCGGGCAGCATCGACTGGGCCAGCAGATTAGAGCCGATGCCCACCAGTTCGTCGGTCCAGTTGGCGATCTGGCGGTTGTGAAGCCGGCCGGGCGGGGCGACGCTGACGATCCGCTTGTCCGGATAGGCTTCGCGCACAAACCGCACGGTGGCCGCATGGTCCCCGTCGGTGGTCAGCAGATAAACGCTGTCGACCCGGTTCGCCGCCACATCGTCCGCCACCGCCAGGGCCAGGTTGACGTCGCTCTGTTTCTCCGTCGCCGAACTCCAGCCGTGGCCACAGGCGCGGCAATGTTCGCCGTGGACGACGAAATGGCCCATCAGGCAGCGCACACGCCGGGCTCTCAGCGCCGTCTCATAGCGGAACTGCGCCTCCATCCGCGCCCGGGCCTGGGGCTTGTGCGCGCTGACCCAGACCACGCCGGTCAGCCGCTCCATCGGATCGATCAGCCCCCGTCCCAGGGCCTGCAGATCCAGCCACAGCCATTCGCGCCGCTTCTGGTCCAGCAGGGCATGGAACAGGTTATAGCCGTCGACATAGAGGACGGCGCGGCGTTTCAGGAACGGCGGCGTGAAATCGCCGGGACCGAAGCCGCGAATGGCCCCATCGGCCATGCGAATGCGCCCGTGATGCTGACCGTAGGGTTTCCCCATCCGTCGTCCGCCCCCTGTCCCCCGTAAAGGTTAATCAGAGGAGCGCAGCGGAGTCCGCGTCTTTCAGGTCACAGAACGGCGGTCACATCCGTTCGGGCGTCTCGATCCCCAACAGGGTCAGGGCCGTCTCGAGCTGACGCAGGGCCGCGGCCGACAGGGCCAAGCGCGAAGCCCGCGTCGCCTCGTCCGGCGCGACCAGCACCGGGCAGGCGGCGTAGAATTTCGAGAAGGACTGGGCCACCCGATAGGCGTGCTCGGCCACCAGATGCGGCATCCGCTTGTCATAGGCGTCCGACACGGCGGTCGAGAAGGCGTCCAGCGTCAGGGCCAGATCGCGTTCCGCCTGTTCGGCGATGACGATGGCGCCGGGCGTCGCGCCCTGTTCGGCGGCCTTGCGCAGCAGGGATTTGATCCGCACCGACTGGTACAGCAGATAGGGGCCCGTCTTGCCCTCGAAGCTCATGAACCGGTCCAGATCGAAGACGTAGCTGGTGGTGCGGGCGTTCGAAAGATCGGCGAACTTCAGGGCGGCGATGGCCACCTTGTGCGCGATGGCTTCGAATTCTTCCGGCGACAGGTCGTCGCCCAGCTTGGCTTCCTTCAGCCGCTCGCGCGCCTTGTCCGTCGCCTGGTCGATCAGGTCGCGCAGCTTCAGCACCCCGCCCGCGCGGGTCTTGAAGGGCTTGCCGTCCTGGCCGTTCATGGTGCCGAAGCCCAGATGCTCCAGCGCCCCTTCGGCGGCGTATCCGGCCAGATAGGCGGCGCGGAACACCTGTTCGAAATGCTCGGCCTGGCGTTCGTCGACCACATACAGGGCCAGGTCCGGCGCCAGGGCCTTCTTGCGGTCCAGGATCGTGGCCAGGTCGGTCGTGCCGTACATGGCCGAGCCCTCCGAGCTGATCACCAGCAGGGGCGGGGGCGAGGGGGCCTCGATCACTGAACCGTCGGCCAGCTTCTTCTTGCGGGTCTCGCCCGGCTTGGCGACATGCACCACCTGGGCGCCGTCGTCCTCGACCAGCAGGCCGGTCGCCTTCAGATGCGCCAGCATTTCCGGCATCAGGGGATCGGCGTCGCTCTCGCCGTTCCACAGGTCGAAATCGACCGACAGGTCGCCGTACTCGCGTTTCAGCGCCTCGCGGCTGACCGCCACGAAATGCTTCCAAAGCGCGCGATAGCCGGGACGCCCGTTCTGCAGCTCCGCCGTCGCCTTGCGGGCGCGGTCGCGGAAGGCCGGGTCTTCCTTGGCCTTGCCGGCCGCCAGCGGATACAGCCGGTCCAGATCGGCCAGGGTCACCGGACTGTCGGCCGGGAACGGGCCGTCGCCCTCGACGAGGAAGCCTTCCGCCAGGCCTTCATCGCCGCAGGCGACGATCAGCAGCCCCATCTGGAAGCCCCAGTCGCCGAAATGGGCGTCGCCGGTGACGTGGTCGCCTCTGAACCGGAACAACCGCTTCAGGCTCTCGCCGATGATGGCGCTGCGCAGATGGCCGACGTGCATCGGCTTGGCCACGTTCGGACCGCCGTAGTCGATCACCACCTTGCGCGGATCGGCCACTACGGCGGCGCCCGCATGCTCGGCGTCGGCGGCCACCTCTGCGGCGCGTTCGGCCAGCAGCGCATCGGCCAGCTTCAGATTGATAAAGCCCGGTCCCGCCACCTCGACCGAGGCGAAATGAGGATCGGCGGTCAGGCGTTCGGCGATCCTGCTCGCCAGTTCGCGCGGATTGGCCTTCAACGCCTTGGCGGCCGCCAGGGCGCCGTTCGACTGGAAGTCGGCCAGGTCGGGGCGGTCGGACGGGGTGACGCGGGCCAGGGCCGCATCCACGCCTTCGGCGGCGAAGGCGGCGGCGACCGCTTCGCTGAGGACGGTCTTCAGATCAGCCATTATTGGTTCGGCGCAGAGGCTTGGGCCGGCACGCCGGCGTTGACGCGGAAGCGGCTGCCCGAGCGGTTGAACTCGGCCATTTCCGGCGTGACGTCGAAGCCGATCAGGACTTCGAAATTGCCGCCGCTGGTGTCGATGCCCGCGCGGGGGATCACGATGGTCCGCTGTTCATGGACCGAGGCGGTGCGTTGGCCGTCGAAATCCACCGGCAGGTCGAAATATTCCTTGGCCAGGATGGCGTTGTTGCGTTCGGTCACGGCGACCCAGTAGCGATAGGTCTTCTGGTCACCCGCCGCCTTTTCGCCACGGCCCAGCTCGAACAGGATGTCCATATCCAGGCGGATCGGATCGGCCTCGCGGTATTCGCAGTCGGCGGACACGCCTTCGATCTCGCCGGTGTAGCCGACGTTGGAGACGGCCGCGCGGCCGCCTTCCAGCTCGACGTAGCGGGCGGCGTCGTACAGCACCTTCACGAAGGGGCAGGGGCCGGCGTTGGGCCGGCGGCGCAGGGGCGCGATGCGCGGCGCTCGGCTGGGAGCGTTTTCAGCACCATCGGCCTGCTGGCCGCTGGAACTGCGATCACGCTGGCGCTGCGAGGTCTGCGCCTCGGCGGCGACGGGCAGGACAGCGGCCGCAATGGAGACGGCGGCCAGGGCGGAGAGCACGCGACGCATCAGTTATCTTCCGACAGCGAGAGGACCAACGCCGTGGCAGGCGTCCTTAGAAAAGAGGCGAAGAGGTCTTAGAGACCGGGCAGCTTGAAGCCGCCGCTGCGACGCGGGGTGATGGTGATGGCCTGTTGGCCGCCGGTCAGGGCCTGAAGACGCGCGGCCTCGGTCGTGGCGTCGATCGTCGTCTGACCTTCCGAGGTCTGGCGAACGGTCGGCGCCTGGGTCGATGCGTCATCCTTGCGCCAGAACATCAGGCGGTTGGCGAAGCTTTCGTCCTTATGTGCGATGTCGCCGAACTCGTCGTCGACGACGTAACGGGCCAGGGGATCGGCCTGGTCGGCGCCGGCCTGGGCGACCAGGACCTGCTCGCCCGGGGTGCGGGTGACGGCCTGGCGCTGACCCAGCAGAATCTGACGGGCGGCGCTTTCAGGCGCGAGTTCCTGCGGACGCGGCTGGCCGGGCGCGGGCGGGCGAAGGCCGTACTCGGGCGGGACGCTGAGCGGGGCGGTGGAGACGGTCACGAACTCGTCCGGCACGACCTTGGTCAGGCCAATGCCTTGCTTGAGGCTGCCGCAGGCCGACACGGCGAGCGCGGCGGAGGCGGCGAGGGTCAGTACGGCGACGCTGCGGATACGCATGGATTCAGGCTCTGATCGGCTGATGCTCGAAACGCCTCTACGGGCGTTGTTGGCATAGTGAAGACGGGGTGATTACGACTTTTCGGGGGCCGCGCCAACCTTCGAGCCTGATCCGCTGCGCCGGCGATCTCGCCGAGGCCGTGAAACGGGCTTTGGATCAGTCGAAAGCCGGTTTCAGGCCTTGGCGGCCTTGTCGGACAGGAAGCTGTCCAGAATCAGCAGAATGACGCCGATGGTGATGGCGCTGTCGGCGATGTTGAACACCCAGGGGAAGACCCCCGTGCCGGAGAAGTCGATGAAATCGACCACATAGCCGAAGCGGACCCGGTCAATGACATTGCCCAGGGCCCCGCCCATGACGAAACCGATGGCGGTGATGAGCAGGCGGCGATTCGACTGGGTCGCCCACCAGGCCAAGCCGGCCGAGACGATGACCGAGAAGATGGTCAGCCCCCAGCGCGCCTCGCCCCCGCCGAACAGGCCGAAGCTGACGCCGGTGTTCTGAACAAAGGTGAAGCGCAGGATCGGCGGCAGCACCTCGGCGAAGACATAGCCGGGCGGGATCTGGCTGATCGATGCGACGTCGGGCAGGCCCAGAATCCAGGCCTTGGTCCACTGGTCCAGCACGATGATCAGAAGGGCGAAGCCATAGGCGGCCAGGGCGATGCGAGGGATATTCATGGGGCGGCGGTTAGCAGGAAGCGCCGCCGGGGCGAAGCGGAAAACGGACGGAACCGGTCAGAACAGGTCGCCTTGCCCCGGCGCGGCAGGCTTGGGCCGAGGCGCCGGCCGCGCCGGGGCGGACGCTGTACGGCCGTCGCCGCCGTCGATGATCGCGCCCCTTGCGCCGTCACCGAACACAAGACGCACCGCCTGGCCCGCCTCCAGCGTCGCTGCGGAAGTGATCCAGTCGCCGTCCGGATTTTCCACGCGGGCGAAGCCGGGCTTGGGCCGGCCGGGGTCCAGCGTGGCCAGGGCGCGCGTCAGGCCCGCCAGCCGATCCGCGTCCCGTTCCAGCCGACGCGGCATGACGCCGTCCAGCCGCGCCCCAAGCGCCTGCAACCGCGCCTCGCGTTGGTCCAGCCGACGATGCAGGGGGGCGGGCGACAGTCGCGCCGAAACCTGAAGCAGCCGCCGCTCGCCGCGCGCCACGCCGGCTTGCAAGGCGGCGCCCAGCCGGTCGCCCGCGCCGCGCAACCGGTCCTGTCCTCGCTCGATCCGCGCCCGCAACAGGGCGGGGCTCAGCTTGCCGCCCGTCACGGCCAGATGCCGTTCGTGCAGGGCGACATTGCGTTGCAGCCCCGAACCCAGCCGGCTGGCGGCGTTGTCCAGTCGCTGCTGCGCCAGGGCCAGCAGATCCTCCGGCCGCGCCGGCAGACCCCGCGCCACGGACCGCAGCCGGGTACGCCGATCCTCGATCAGCCGCCCGCCGGCCAGGACCATCCGCCGGTCCAGGTCGGCGACCGCATATCTCAGGTCCGCCAGCACCGGCGTGGCGATCTCGGCCGCGCCCGTCGGCGTCGGCGCGCGCCGGTCGGACACGAAGTCGATCAGGGTGGTGTCCGTCTCATGCCCCACGGCCGAGATGATCGGGATCCGCGCCGCCGCCACCGTCCGCGCCAGTCCCTCGTCGTTGAAGCACCACAGGTCCTCGACCGAGCCGCCCCCACGGGCCACGATCAGCAGGTCGGGGCGGGGGATCGGCCCATCGACGGTCATCGCGTCGAAGCCGCGAATGGCGTTCGACACCTGGCCGCACGCCGCCTCGCCCTGGACCACCACGGGCCAGACGATCACCCGGCAGGGCCAGCGTTCGGCGATCCGGTGCAGGACGTCGCGGATCACGGCGCCCGTCGGGCTGGTGATGACGCCGATGGTGCGGGGAAACTGGGGCAGGGGCTTCTTGCGCCCCAGCTCGAACAGGCCCTCTTCGCGCAGCCGGACCTTCAGCCGCTCGAGTTGCGCCAAAAGGGCGCCGGCCCCGGCCGCCTCCATGCTCTCGATCACGATCTGGTACGACGACCGCGCCGGATACGAGGTGATCTTGCCGGTGACAATGACCTCCAGCCCCGCCTCCGGCTGGACGCCCAGGCCGCGCACCGATCCCTTCCAGATAACCCCGTCGATGGCCGACTTGTCGTCCTTCAGGGTCAGATAGATGTGGCCCGAAGCGTGACGATTGACCTTGGACACCTCGCCCCTCAGCCGCACATGGCCGAATCGCTCCTCCAGCGTCCGCTTCAGGGCGAAGGACAGTTCGGAGATCGACAGGGGCGGATTGTTGTCGCGCGGGGCGGCGGCCTCGGCCGGGCCTTCGAACACATAGGAGTCGTCGCTCATCGGCCCATCCTAGACCGGCTCGCTTCACGCGGGAACAGGAACCGCGCCGTTACGTTCGCCTTTCATGGCCGCCGATCCGCAAGGTACCGATCCGGAAAACCGCGACCCGCGCGAACGCGGCCTGATGCGGCGCAGCGGCGCCGGCGGGGCTATGAGCCCCTAGCTGATCATCGGCGGAATCGCCCTGCTCGGCCTAGTCGTCTACATGCTTTCCGCCCTGTTCTGACGCTTCAGCCCGGCGGACGCTTGACCGCCCGACGCAGGCCCGTCATTGCCGACTTCATGATTATTCTTCTCGTCGGATCGGGCGGGCGTGAACACGCCCTGGCCTGGAAGATCGCCCAGTCGCCGCTGGTCACCCGCCTCGTCGCCGCCCCCGGCAATCCGGGCATCGAGAAGCTGTGCGAGCTCCGTTCGGTCAAGGCCGACGACGCGGAGGGCCTCGCCGCCCTGGCCCGCGAGATCAAGGCGGACCTCGTCGTGGTCGGGCCGGAAGTCGCCCTGGCCGCCGGTCTCGCCGACCGTCTGGCGTCGGCCGGCATCCCTTGCTTCGGCCCCACCGCCAAGGCGGCCCAGTTGGAGGTGTCCAAGGCCTTCTCCAAGGCCTTCCTGGAACGCCACGAAATCCCCACCGCCGGCTACGGCGTCTATGACACGGTCAAGGACGCCAAGGCCGCTCTGGACGTGTTCAAGCCTCCCTATGTCATCAAGGCCGACGGTCTGGCCGCCGGCAAGGGCGTGGCCATCAGCCCCGACCGTCCCGACGCCGAAGCCGAGATCGAGCGCATGCTGGGCGGCCGCTTCGGCGCCGCCGGGGCCCGCGTCGTGATCGAGGAGTTCATGGACGGGGAGGAGGGCTCCCTCTTCGCCCTGTGCGACGGCAAGCAGGCCGTCCTGTTCGGCGGCGCCCAGGACCACAAGCGCGCCTTCGACGGCGACACCGGTCCCAACACCGGCGGCATGGGCGCCTATTCGCCGGCCCCGGTCTTCACCGCCGACCTGGTGCAACAGGCCGACGAACGGATCGTCCAGCCCACCATCCGCAAGATGGCCGAGGAGGGCGCCCCCTATCGCGGCGTCCTCTACGCCGGCCTGATGGCCACGGCCGACGGTCCCAAGGTGGTCGAGTTCAACGCCCGCTTCGGCGACCCCGAATGCCAGGTGCTGATGATGCGAATGGCCGGGGACATCGTCCCCTATCTGCTGGGCTGCGCGCGGGGCGACGTCTCCGGCCTGCCGTCCCCGGCCTTCAAGCCCCAGACGGTGATCTGCGTCGTCATGGCGGCGAAGGGCTATCCCGACAGCCCGCTGGAGGGGTCGATCATTCGCGGCGTCGACCAGGACTTCGGCCCCCACGTCCAAGTCTTCCACGCCGGGACCCGACGCCGCGAAGACGGCCAGCTGTGCGCCGCCGGCGGCCGCGTCCTGAACGTCTGCGCCGAGGGCGACGACATCGCCCAGGCCCGCGAACGCGCCTATGCCGCCATCCGCAAGATCGACTGGCCCGGCGGCTTCAACCGCTCTGACATCGGCTGGCGGGCCCTAGACCGGGGCTGACTCCAACAACCAACCTTCGGTTTTGATTTGACGAAACAGCGGCAAAGCTTCCCACTCGGCCCATGTCAGTTCGTCGCAAACTCACGGCAGGCGAGTTCCTTGAGCGGATTGCGTCCGAGTTCAAATACCAGTCGCCGCTTCCGCGTCTGAAGGTCTTCGGGGACGAGGGTCTGCTTATCTGGCGCGACAAGGGCGTCAAAACTGGCGTGGTAATCGGTCCATCGGTCGGTGGCGCCTTCGTCTTCCTGCGAAGAGCGCGAGTTCGCGTGGAAGCCGTTACCGAAGCCGTTGGAATTTTGGAGGACGTCTTCCGAGGCGAGATCGTAGAAATCCAGGCGTTCGGGCCTGGAGGCGGCGACATATGGCTGGCGCACGTCAACGCGCCGGCGGTGCATGTTTCGCGTTTTGACCGCAGCAAAGGCGTCGAGGTGCCGGTGTTTACGCGTATGGCGTTTGGGCCTTGGCCGTCAGCCAAAGGCTAAAACCCGGACCTGAGCCTTACGCCCAGGCGAACAGCAGCCGGCCTTCGCCCATGCGTTCGCGCAGTTCGGGCAGATCGGTGTGGGCGACCGAGAAACAGCCGTAGCTGCGACCCAGTTTGCCTTCGCGCGCCAGGAAGTCCGGGTCGGCGTAGTCGGCGCCGTGGATGATGATGGCCCGCTCGCGGGCCTTGTCGTTTGAATATTCCAGTCCGTCCAGCAGGACGTTCGGCCCCTGTTGCGACCCCCAGCTGGCGCCGGCGGTGGCGTAGGCGCCGACCGAGGACATGTTGGAATCCGGCGTATTGGAGAAGCGCTGGGCGTAGCCGGAATGGCTGGGGTCGGAACCGCGACCGTGGCAGGTGCGCAGGACCTTGACCTCGCCGGCGACCAGATCGACCTCGTACAGCCGCTCTTCGCCCGAGAATTTCTGAAAATCGACCAGATACATGCGGTCGCGAAGCGGGATCTTGTGGTGGTGGACGTCCAACGCCGTCATGGCGCGTTCCATCAGTTCCTTGCGAACATGACCGCGCGGATCCAGAGGCGGAGGCGTCACGCTTACGGTCTGGATCGGCGCCGCAGGGGGGACGACCGGCGCGACTGTCGCGGCGGTGGTGAGCGGGGCCTTGGCGCTCGCGCTGGCGCAACCCGCCAACATGGCCGATCCGCCCAGAATAAGCCCTCGTCTCGATAGCCGCATGCGACGCCCTCGTTGCGGTTGGTCTTCAGGCGTGTTTGTTTCAAATGGTTACGGGCGAAGCAACCTTGGCCTTGTGGGGCGATTTTGCGGCGCACCTGTTTGGGGGAGAAATCGATGAAGCGTTTCGGTCTGGCGATGGCGGCATGGGGGGCGTTGGCCGCAGGCGCGGCGGCGCAGCAAAGCCCCGCAGGGGTTGGGGTTTCTCCAGAGCCGACGACGATGTTCGTCGAGGTCGGGCGATTGCTGGCCGACCCGTCGAACGGCGTTGTGCAGCGCGGTAAAACTCTCGTGATCAGAGGGAACCAGGTCGTCGAGGTGCGTGACGGCTTCGTCGGCGACCCGGCGCAAGGGCAGGTCATCGACCTGCGGACCGCCTTCGTCCTGCCGGGACTGATCGACAGCCACGTCCATCTGACGGGCCAGCAGAACCCCAATTCCCGTCTGGAAGAGGTCACCCTGTCCGACGCGGATCAGGCCATGGTGGGCGCCCGCTACGCCCGCCGCACCCTGATGGCGGGCTTCACCACCGTCGCAGACCTGGGCGCCGGCAATCAGGCGATCTTCGCCCTGAGAAACGCAGTGCGGAACGGCGACGTGCCGGGACCGCGCATCATCGCAGCCGGATCCTCGGTCTCCATCCACGGCGGCCATGGCGACATCAACGGCTATCGCGACGACGTCATGCATCTGCTGTCGTCCGAGAGCATCTGTTCGGGGGCGGACGACTGCATGCGCGCCGTCCGCACCCAGGTCCGGGCCGGCGCCGACATCATCAAGATCACGGCCACGGGCGGGGTCCTGTCCAACACCGCCGCCGGTCTGGGCCAGCAGTTCAGCGACCCCGAACTGACCGCCATCGTCGACAGCGCCCACCGCATGGGCCGCCAGGTCACGGCCCATGCCCACGGCGTGGACGGGATCAACGCCTTCCTGCGCGCGGGCGGCGACTCCATCGAACACGGCACCTATCTGGACGACCAGTCGATCCGCCTTTTCAAGGCCAACGGCGCCTGGCTGGTGCCCACGCTGTTGGCCGGCGATTTCGTCGCCCGCATCGCCTCGGGCCCCAACAACTTCTTCACACCGGCCCAGACCGCCAAGGCGCTGGAGGCGGGGCCAAAGATGCTGGACATGGCGCGCCGCGCGCATGAGGGCGGGGTGAAGATCGCCTTCGGCACGGACAGCGGCGTCTCGGCCCATGGCGACAATGCTCAGGAGTTCGCGCTCCTGGTCCGCGCTGGCCTGACGCCCCTGGAGGCGATCCAGGCGGCCACCGTCGGGGCCGCAGATCACCTGCGGATCGCCAATGAGGCCGGAAAGATCGCGCCCGGCATGCCGGCCGACATCGTCGCGGTGTCGGGCGATCCGCTGACGGACGTGACCGAACTGGAGCGGATGAAGTTCGTGATGAAGGGCGGGGTGGTCTATCGCGCCGACTGAAGCCGCGCGTTCAGGAAGGCGGCGAACCCCGCCTGATCCTCGAAGCGGGCGACCACCGGCCAGGCCGTCACATCGGCCCGCTGGTCGGGCGTCAGCCGGACCCAGTCCTTTTCCGTCGTGACCAGACCGGCCTGGAACACCGCCGCCCGCGCCCGCAGGAAGGCCATGTCCTCGGGTCTATAGGCCGCATGATCCGGGAAGGGGACGAAGTCCGCCAGGTCGCAGCCGGCCGCCTTCAGCGACCGCTCGACCTTCCAGGGCTTGGCGATGCCGGCGAAGCCGACCTGCGGCCCGGCCGGCGGCGGACCTTCGGGCGTCAGGCGACACAGGAAGACGGGCAGGGCGCCGAAGACCGCGACCAGTTCGGGATCGGCCGTCTCGACATCGGCGGGCAGCATCACCACCACGGCGTCGGCGCGCGCCAGTCCCGCCGCCAGGGGCTCGCGCATAGGGCCGGATGGAAACACCGAGCCGTCGCCGAACGGCCATTCGTCCTCGCGCGTCTCGCCGTCCACGACGATCAGGCTGACGGTCTTCTTCAAGGCCGGGTTCTGATGGCCGTCGTCCAGCACCAGCACCTGCGCGCCCTCGGCCCCCGCCGCCCGCGCGCCCGCGACCCGATCCCGCGCGATCCAGGCGGGCGAGGCTTGCGCCAGCATCAGGGGCTCGTCGCCGACGTCCTCGGCGGTATGGATCTGCAAATCGACGCGCACCGGCCCCTCCAGCCGCCCGCCGTAGCCGCGCGACAGGGCCTGGGCCTCTACGCCTGCCGTCCGCAGCAGTCGCAACACCTCGCGCGCCACCGGCGTCTTGCCCGATCCGCCGACGGTCAGATTGCCGACCGAAATCACCGCACAGCCCGGATCGACCGGGACCGCCCGCGCGATCCGCCGCGCCGTGACCCCGGCCCAGATCCAGCCCAGGGGCTTCAGCAGGGTGCGGGTCAGCCGGGCGTGGCTGCGATCGCGGACATACCACCAGCGGGGGGTGTTCAGCTTCATCGGCCCGAACCCGTCCTGGTCGCCGTCTTCGGCGTCAGCGGCGACAGGAAGGCCCACAACCGGTCCAATCCGCCGCCCGCTTCGGCGGCGGCGCGCCGGGCGCGCTCGCCCATGGCCTTGGCCGCCGCAGGATCGGCCAGCAAGGGCTCGACCGCGCCGGGCAGGTCCCAGGGCGCCTGAACCAGGACCAACCCTCCGGCCTGGGCCAGGGCCGAGGTCACGGTGGCCCAGTTGGAGGCGTCGGGTCCGGTGATGGTCGGCCGCGCCAGCCGCGCCGGCTCCAGCGGATTGTGCCCGCCCACCGCCGGCAGGCCCAGGGCAGGGGCGAACGATCCGCCCATCACCACCACATCCGCCAAACGCAGGAACAGCCCCATCTCGTTCAGGGTGTCGGCCAGATAGACGTCGGTGTCTCGACCGATGGTCTCGCCCCGCGACCGCATGGCGAAGGCCACGCCCTCTCGCTGCAGGGCTGTGGCGATATGCGGTCCCCGTTCCGGATGACGCGGCGCCAGGATCAGGCAGGCGCGGTCCGCCAGCTTATCCAGGGCGCGGACAATGGCGATTTCTTCGCCTTCATGGGTGCTGGCGGCGACGACCACCGGCCGGTCGCCGATGGCGGCGCTCAGGCGGCTGAAGGCGGCGGCGTCATGGGGCAGGGCGTCGCCCGCCAGCTTCAGATTGACCAGGCCGTCGATCCGCGCGCCCAGGCGCTCCAATCGCTCACCCGACGCCTGATCCTGGGGCAGGACCAGGTCGAAGACCCTGGTCAGCGCCCGCGCCGAGGCCGGAAACCGCGCCCAGCCCTCGACCGTCTTCTCGGTGATCCGTGCGCTGACCAGCGCCAGTTTGACGCCGCGTCGATGCGCCTCCAGCAGCATGTTCGGCCACAGTTCGCTCTCGACGAAGATCGCCAGGCTGGGCCGCCAATGATCCAGGAACCGCGCCACGACGCCGGGCCCGTCGACCGGCGCATACTGGTGGATGGCGCCCCTGGGCAGCCGTTCGGCCAGGATCCGGGCCGAGGTCACGGTGCCCGACGTCACCAGCACCGTCAGGTCCGGCCGGGTCTTCACGAACCGTTCGACCAGGGGCAGCAGCGACAGGGTTTCGCCCACGCTGACGCCGTGCAGCCAGACCAGATCGCCGGCGGGTCGTTCGGCGCGGGTGAAACCCAGCCGCTCGTCGACGCGCGCGGGGTCTTCCTTGCCCCTGTGCGCGCGGGCGTCCAGCAGGCGCGGGGCGAGCGGCTCCAGCGCGCGGGTCAGCAGTCGATAGGCCAGCAGCGGCAGGGGCGTCACGGCTTCAGCCCCGTGATCGCGTCAGCCCGCGCCTCGACCCCGTTCATGCGGGCCGTCCAGTCCTCGATGACGGCGGCCATGTCGCCGCCCTCGGGGAACTCGGCGCGGTCCCAGACGATCGCCCCCTTGCCGAAGGGCAGGGGCAGGACGGCGCGGTCCCAGCTGTTCAGGCGGATCGCCGGATTGCACGACAGGCCGATGAACAGGGCCGGCGCCTTCGACAGTTTCGCCATAAGGGGCAGGCCTTCGGCCATGGTATTGGCCGGGCCGCGCGGCCCGTCGGGCGTCACGGCCAGGGCGCCGATCTTCAACTGTTTCAAGCCGTCGCGCAGGGCCTGTGACCCGCCCTTGGCCCGGTCGGCCTTGTCCTTGTTGGCCGACGAACCGCGGACGGCGGGAAAGCCCTGACGCGCCACGGCCTTGGCGATGAACTCGCCGTCGGCCGACAGCGAGATCAGCCCCTTCGCCGGTTGCGCCCGGTCCAGCGGCCACGACGCCGGGGCCAGGCCGATCCGCGAATGCCAGAAGACGCAAAGCACGCCGCCGCCCTGAGCCCAGACCTGTTCGGCGACCGTCTGGTTCTCGTGGGTCCAGCGGATGGTGGCGAAGCAGAACTGCATCCACTGCGCCAGCGTCCAGGCCAGGACGGACTGGATCACCGGGTTGCGCAGCGGCCTCACGCGACGGTCTCGACCGTGGGCGGCGTCCCGTCCAGAGACTGCTGGCGGGCCAGTCGGGAATAGAGGCCGCCGCGCGCGACCAGGACGACGTGCGGGCCTTCCTCCACCACGCGCCCGGCCTCGATCACATAGATGCGGTCGGCGTTGCGAACGGTCGACAGACGGTGGGCGATCATCAGGGTGGCGCGCCCTTCCATCAGCCGCTCCAGCGCCGCCTGGACCAGGGCCTCGCTCTCGGTGTCCAGGGCGCTGGTCGCCTCGTCCAGCAGCAGGATCGGCGCGTCCTTCAGGAAGGCGCGGGCGATGGCGATCCGCTGGCGCTGCCCGCCCGACAGCCGCAGGCCCGCCTCGCCGGCGCGGGTCTCGTACCCTTCGGGCAGGGCGGTGATGAAGTCATGGGCGGCGGCCGAACGCGCGGCCTCCTCGATCTGGGCTTGCGTGGCGCCCGGCCGCCCATAGGCGATATTGGCGGCGATGGTGTCGTCGAACAGGAAGGGCTCCTGCGTCACCAGGGCGATATGGTCGCGCAGATCGTTGATCCGCAGCGCACGCACGTCCCGCCCATTGATCGTCACCGCCCCGCCCGTCACGTCATAGAAACGCGGCAACAGGCTCAATATCGTGCTCTTGCCTCCGCCCGACGGGCCGACCAGGGCCACGGTCTCGCCGGGGGCCACCCGCAACGACACCTGATCCAGCGTCGGCGCCCCGCCCGGCCCATAGGCGAACGACACCTGGTCCAGCACCACCTCGACTGGCCCGGGGGACAGGGGCGCCGCATCAGGCGCCTCGCGGATCTCGGCCTCAATGTCCAGGGCGCCGAACAGGCGGCGCGCGGCGGTGAAGCCCTCGCTCATGACCGTCGCCAGGTTCGTGACCTGCCGCAGGGCCTGACCGGCGGCCAGCAACATGCCGATGAAGGCGGCGAAACCGCCGACCGTCATCTCGCCCGACTGCGCCCGCCATCCGGCATAGGCCATGACGGCAGCGACAACGATATAGGCCACCAGATCGCTGGACGGTCCCGCGAAGGCGCGGGCGTTGGCGCCCTTGATGACGTGGCGCTGGCGACGCGCCACCACCTCGGCGACACGGTCCTGCTCGGCGGCCTCGCGGTTCTCGATCTTGATCAGGCGAACCCCGTCGAGATTCTCCATCAGGGCGGTGGACAGGTTCTCGGTCTCGGCCATGGCGCCTTGCGCGGCCTTGCGGGTCTTGCGCCCGAACCGGCGCAGCACCAGCGCCACCAGCGGCACGCCCAGCAGCACGACCATGGTCAGCTGCCAGTCGATGAACCCCATGTAGATCAGCACGGCGATCAGGGTCAGCAGGTTCTGGGTGTAGTTGACCACGCCCGAGGTGAAGGCCTCGCGCACCATATTGGCGTCGAACAGAACCGACGAGACGAAGCCCCCCGAATGCTGGCTGCGCAGCCGGGCTAGGTCGGCGCGGATCATGGCCCCGAACAGACGGATCTGGATGTCGCCGACGATCGTGTGACCCAGCCGGTTGACCAGGGCCGCCTGGCCCAGCGCCGCCAGGGTCCGCATCACCGCGACCGCCAGGATGGCGGCCGGAATCCAGATGATAGCCTTGTCTGCGGGGAAGCTGACGACCCCGAACAGGCTGATCGGCTCGGTCCCGCCCAGGAACAGGCCGTTCACCGCCGGTTCCAGCAGTTTCAGCAGGGCCGCCGTCAGCAAGCCCGTCATCGCCGCGCAAAGGACCGACAGGATCAGCGATCCCTTGTGCCGGGACAGGTAATCGCGCCAGATCCGCGCCAGCAGGGCGCTCAGGGGCATGGTCTCGGAAGCGGGCGCGGTCATCGGCCTTCGGTCGTCCGAGCCGCCCCTCAAGTCAAGGCTTGTCAGGCGACGGCGGAAGAGACCGCCGCTCCTCGTCGGCTCGGATCAGGGTTTCGCCTGGCGCGTCGTCGATCCTGACCGCCGGGGGGACGGTCGGATTGGAGGCGTAGCGTCGCCCGTCGAACGGCACGGCGGCCTCATAGCCCTGGACGATCCCGCCGCCCGCCACCTGAACCCCCAGCGCGCGGCGGCCGTGGTTTTCGCGTTCCAGAAGACGAATGGGCGCGCGGGCCACGCTGATCTCTCCGACCGAGCGATAGGCCGGTCCGTCGCGGTCCAGAACCAGCAGGCGGCATCCGCCCGAGCCGCACCAGGCCGGTCCGGTCAGATAGACCAGAGCCGTCTTGCCGTCGGGGGTGATGGCGGCGGTGTAGCGGGTCGTGGCCGTCGCGTCGCCGGCGCGCTGTTGCAGATAGGCGATCAGGGACGGGTCTTCAGGCGGCGTGGTCTGGGCGATGGCGCCGCCGGCCGGCAAGGCGACGGCGATGACGGTGGCGAGGATCTTCATGGCGGCGCTTCCGGCGTGACGGGCTTCGACGCCTGAACGCCTGAACGTCGAGATGGTTGAAGATCGAGCGGCCTTTTTCTAAGTAGGGTGCGCAGGTTCGCCTGCAGTGTTCTCAGGGCGGGGTGCGATTCCCCACCGGCGGTAAGGCGGCGACGCCAAGCCCGCGAGCGCTCCCCCGGCTTGGGGAGGTCAGCAGATCCGGTGTGATTCCGGGGCCGACGGTATAGTCCGGATGAAAGAGAACGGGATCCAACGCCTCGCGGCGTTCGTCGCTCGTGCTTGAGCGGCGGGCGCGGCGCGTCGTCGCCCGTAACCCTGGAAAACTGGTTACGGAAAGGACGACCATTGAACCAGATTTCCTCGCCTTCCTCCCGCGCCGCCGCCTGGGGCGCGCTGTTGATGCTGTCGGCCAGTCTTGTCTTCGCCGGTGGCAACACCCTGCAATCGGTCCTGCCGCGCCAGTTCGGCATGAGTTCGACGGGCATGGCCTTCTGGCAATATCTGATCGCCTCGGTCCTGATGCTGCCGATCGTGGTGCGGATCGGACTGGACAAGCTGAAGACGCGCCGGCCCTTGGCGCATCTAATCCGCGCCTTTGCATCGGCCCTGGGTGTGCACGTCTTCGTCTACGGCTTCGTGTCGGGCGTGCCGATCTGGCAGATGGTGACGCTGTTGGCGACCGGCCCCCTGTTCGTCATCATCGGCTCGACCCTGTTTCTGGGGGAGCGGGTGTCGGCCTCGCGGATCGGCGCAGCGGTGATCGGCTTCATCGGCGCCGTCATTGTCTCAGGCGTCGGAGCCGAAGGCCTGGGATGGGCCGCCCTGACCCCGGTCCTGGCCGCCGCCCTTTGGGCCGTCACCGATGTGATGACCCGCTGGTTGGCCCGGGAGGAGACGCCCGAAACCCTGACCGTATCCCTGCTGGTCCTGATCACGCCCAGCCATCTAGCGCTTCTGCTCTTGGCGAACGCCTTCTCCTTCGCCCTTCCGGCCGGGGTGGCGACGGACCTGGCCTTCGCCCTGCCGCAGGGCGCGGGTCTGCTGCTGTTGCTGGCCCTGGGCGGCCTGACGGCCGCTGCGCAATATCTCCTGGCCTCCGCCTACAGGCTGGCCGACGCGGCCTATCTTCAGCCCTTCGCCGATCTGAAAGCGCCGCTGGCCGGTCTCGTGGGCTGGCTTCTGCTGGGCCAGACGCCCTCGATCTGGTTCTGGCCGGGCGCCGCCCTGATCGTCGGCGCCTCGATCTTCATCTTCTGGATCGAGGGTCGGGCGCCGCAGGGCGGGGCCGCCACGGCCCCCGTCGCAAGCGGAGGATGACGCGGCGGCTCAGGATCGCTATCTGGCGGCCATGGCGCGCTTTGATCTTTCGACCGCGATGGGCCGTTTCCGGGCGCATTGGCATTATTTCTGGGCGGACCACGCCTTCCTGCGCCTGGCGTTTTCCAACGCCCACTGGCTGGGGCCAGACCTTGTGCGCACCAACCAGCCGTCGCCGCGCCAGCTGGCCTATTGGAAGAAGAAGGGCGTCAAGACCGTCATCAATCTGCGCGGCCAACGCGACGAGGGCTATTACTGGCTGGAGAAGGAAGCCTGCGAACGCCTGGGCCTGACCCTGATCGACGCGCCGCTGGATTCGCGCGACCCGCCCGAGACGGACCGGATTCACCGCGCGCGTCGCCTGTTCACGACCATCGAATACCCGGTGCTGATCCACTGCAAGTCGGGTGCGGACCGGGCGGGCATGATGGCCGTCTTCTATCGCCACTTCCATCTGGGCGAACCGATCTCGGTCGCCATGGCGGAGCTGTCGAAGAAGTACCTCCACTCGCGCGAGGGCCTCACCGGCGTGCTGGACTATACGCTGGAGAAATTCGTCAGCGAGATCGAGCCGCGCGGGATCAGTTTCATCGACTGGATCGACAGCCCCGACTACGACCCCAAGGCGATCCGCGCCGAGTTCAAGGCCGGCTGGTGGGGCACGCTGCTGACCGAGAAGTTGCTGAAGCGGGAGTAGGCCACGCTGTCTCTGCATCCGTCACCCTAGGAACAAGTCCGGGTTACGGGCGTGAAGGAGCGGCGGCTCAGCCCCAGGGGCCTTTCGGGGGCTGGTCCCCGCGTTCTCGAGCCTCAGCTTCAAGCTCGGCGTCGCGCCGCGCCTTGCGGTCGGCCTCCCACTTCTTGAACCAGCGCGCATACCCGATCTGCCCGCGCAGCGAGATGCTGAAGAGCGCCAGCACCGCCAGCAGGCTGACCAGTTGGAAGATCTGTTGCGGTTCCAGGTTCATGTTCTTCCTCGCATCCAGACTTCAACGTCGGATCAGGGAGCCGGTTCGGCTCCCTGATGTCGCAGGATCAGGCCGCGTCGCCGCGCGGGTCGATCAGCTTGTGGGCGTGCAGGATGAAATAGCGCATGTGGGCGTTGTCGACCGTCGCCTGAGCGCGGGCCTTCCAGGCCTTCTTGGCTTCGTCGTAGCTGCCGAAGGCGCCGACGAATTCGATTTGCGAAAGATCGCGGAACGTCGGCTCGCCCAGGTGACGCAGTTCGCCGCCGATGACGAGGTGAAGCAGCTGGGGCGGGACGGAGGATTGATCGACCATCGGGTGTCCTTGAAGTCTGGGGAGGGCTTTTGCCGGGGCATAGGCCCAGAACGCCTAAGGATCAATGTATGACAGGGTTTTTCAACCCAAGCCCTAGGTCGATAGCGGCACGTTTTTACAGCGCCGAACGATCAGCGGGTGCAGGGCCGGGGCGGCGCAGACCAGGCTGGCCTGACGCGGATCGGGTCGGTTGAACCGCCACGGCCGGCCGTGATGGTCGGTGACGCGGGCGCCGGCCTCTTCGGCGATCAGGCTACCCGCGGCCACGTCCCAGTCCCATTTGGGCGTCAGGGCCAGGGCGGCGTCAAAGGCGCCGGCGGCGACCAGGGCCATCCGGTAGGCCAGGGCGTTGCGCTTGGCGAACCGCAGCACCGGCCAGGGCTCGTCCCAATGCGACCCCTCGATCATCCGCGCATCGCCCAGCACCGAGGCGTCGTCCAGGGTCTCGGCGTCGGACGCCCGGATCACGGCCCCATTGCGCTGCGCGCCGCCGCCGCGCGCCGCCGCATAGGTTTCCTGAACCTCGGGCGCATGGATGGCGGCGGCGACCACCTGGCCGTCCTCGACGACGGCGATGGGCACGCACCACCAGGGCTGGCGCTTCATATAGGCCACCGTGCCGTCCACCGGATCGACGATGAAGATCCGGCGCTTCGACAAGCGTTCGGGCGTGTCCGCCGTCTCTTCCGACAGCCAGCCATAGTCGGGCCGGGCGGCCAGCAGCCGGTCCTTCAGCATGGCGTCCACCGCCAGGTCGCCGCTGGTGACGGGCGACCCGCCGACCTTGGACTCGATCCTCAGCCCGGCCTCGCGCTCTGCGACCGCCAGCGCCCCGGCGTCGATCGCCGCCTGGCGGATCAGCTCCAGATCTGAGGCTAGATCGATCATTTGCCCGCTATGGCCACCGCGTCGAACATCAGGCTGGGCACATTGAACCCGCCCCGGAACTCCAGGTCCGACCCGCGTTGGAGGCGCAGATAAAGCTCGGGCAGCTTGCCGGCCACAGTAACCTCGTTGACCGGATAGGCGATCTCGCCGTTCTCGAACCAGAAGCCGGACACCCCGGCGGACCAGTCGCCGGTGTTCCCGTTCAGCGACGGCCCGAACATCGACGTGACCAGCAGACCCGTCCCCGCATCGGCCATCAGGCCGGCCAGATCGCGGTCGCCCGGCTCCATGTGCAGATTGTGGGTTCCGACCCCCGGCGGTCCGGCCAGGCCGCGCGAGGCGTGACCGGTGGACTGCAGCCCCAGTTGGCGGGCCGAGGCGCTGTTCAGCAGCCAGGTGGTCAGGACGCCGTCGTCGAACAGGGCGCGCCGCTCGACCGCGACCCCTTCGTCGTCGAACGGCGTCGATCCCAGGCCGCGCGGCCGGAACGGATCGTCGATCAGGGTCACCCCTTCGGCGAACACCCTCTGGCCCATCCGGTCCTTCAGGAAGGAGGTGCCCCGCGCGATCGACGGCCCCGAAATGGCGCCTATGGCCGGCGAGACGATCTGGCCGGCCATGCGGTTGTCGAAGATGACCGGGGCGGTGGTCGAGGCGATCTTGCGCGCCCCGGTTCGGGCTACGGCGCGCTCGCCGGCCGTACGCCCGATGATCTCGGCGCCCGGCAGGTCGGCCAGATGCCGGGTCGAACGGCTCTCGCCGCCACGCTCCATGGCCCCGTCCTTTTCGGCGATCACCCCGACGCCCAGCGAAAAGGTCGAGCCCCGATAGTCGCCGTCGAACCCGTGCGAGGTGACCAGTCGCCATTGGCTGGACGACCAGGACGCATGCCCGCCCTCGGATCGGGCGACGCCCTCGACCGCCAGGGCCGCTGTCTCGGCCTCGGCGGAAATCTGTTCCAGAATCAAGGCGCTCCGTTCGCTGGGATCGAACAGGTCCAGATCGACGAAGGGTCCGCGCGCCAGCCGATCTTCGGGGGCGAAACCGGCGTGGGGATCTTCCGGCGCGAGGCGCGCCATGGCCACGGCGCGTTCCACCAGGCGGGTGCGGGTTTCGGGCGACAGGTCCGACGCCGACACCGAGGCCTGACGCTGGCCGACGACGACCCGCAGGCCCAGATCGCGCGATTCCTCACGCTCCACGTCTTCCAGCTTGCCGTTGCGCACCCCGACCGACAGGGACCGACGATCGGCGCTGACCGCCTCGGCGGCGTCGGCGCCGGCCCTCAGGGCCGCCTGGACGATGTCATTCAGAAGATCGGGCAGAAGATCGGTGGAAACAGGCGCATCTAGGGTGTCGGTCATGCCCCGATATGGCGGACGCTCCGCCGCGCCGCAACCTGTTGCGCTGCAACAGGATCAGACGACGGCGAAGGCGATCAGGCCGACGGCGGCGGTCAGCAGCGCGACCCAGGTCAGCAACATGCCGATGACACGGCCCAGCGACGGCCCTGTCTGGAACAGCAGGCCCAGGGCATGGACCACGCGCCCGACCAGCAGGGTCGCGCCGACGGCATGCACCATCCACGCCGGAGCGCCGACGGCGGCCAGCAACAGCATGGCGATCATGCCCGGCGCCGCATATTCGGCGCAGTTGCCGAAAGCGCGGGTCGCGGCCGCCAGATCGGGGTTCCCGCCGTCGCCGAACGAGACCATGTGCTTGCGCCGCCCGCTGACCACTATCCCCGACAGGACCAGCATCAGCAGGATCAGCAGGCCGCTCCACAGGGCGGCGGCCTGGACGGCTTGCATCAGGGGTGTGGTCATCGATCAGTCCTCGCGGCCGACGGGATAGAGCAGATAGCGGTCGTCGTAGAAGGGCGTCCGCTCATAGAACCAGGCCAGCCGCGCCTGCGGATCGGCGGCGAATGCGGGCTCGGCGGCCAGCTTGGCCTCGAACTCGGCCTTCAGCGCCGGGGCGGCGGCCAGCATCTTTTCCGCCAGGGGCGCGATGGCGTAGGCCTCGATATATTCGACCCGGCTCATGACCTCGGGGAACATGCCCCAGGCGAAGAAGCTCTCGCTGGACTGCGGCTCCAGCAGCAGCACCACGATGTCGCCCAGCGGCTGATCGGTCGGCACGCGCACCGAACCGGTCGGGAAGGTCCAGTCACGGCGCTCGACCTCGACCGTCTTCAGCGAGGCCTGGACGTGCCCCTCATTGGCCCGTGTCGCCAGTTTCGGCTCGACCAGGCGCAACATCGACAGGTTGATCGTCCGCGGCGCCTCGACCGTCTCCATCTCGACGCCGTGAATCTTCAGCCGCTCGATGATGTCGGTGCGATAGCTGGGAATCCAATAGGCCGTCGGGCGCGTCAGGGTCAGCGTCGGCTTGGACCCATAGAAGGGCATCGACCACAACTCGGGATCGGGCCGGCCCAGCCAGCGCACCTCGTCGCGACCCGAGGCCGGGCTGTGGTACATCTCGTACAGAACGCCCTTGAACGGCCGCGTGGAGGAGGGGGCCTCTTCCGCCTCGAAGTTCGCCAGGATTTCGGCGGGACGCAGGGCCCGGTCCTGATCCGTCGCCGCCTTCAGCGCTACGCCCTGATCCGCCAGCAGCCGCATCGCCTCCTCGATGAAGACATAGGTGCCCAGCACCCGCTGCTCGTGCGGCTTCAGGCTGTGATTCTCGATCAGGATGGTCGGCACATGGGCCGCAGAGCCCCAGCCGTTCGAGAACCGTTCGCCCAGGCCGCCGTCCGACAGCCCCTTCTTCGGCTCGTCGTCGTCGATCCCGAACACCAGCTCGCCGGGGATATGACCCTCGCGCTCCAGCGCTCCGTTCATCGCCGGCTTGAACACCGTGTCCAGCCAGGCCGAGCCGTTCGGCGACCGGCTGAACGTCCCGTCCTCGCCGTTGAAGCCGTAGGTGACGTCGTACTGGTAATCGAGGCCGTCGGTGACGTGGACGTCCACATACAGGTCCGGCCGGTATTTCAGGATCAGGCCGCGCACCGCCCGCATCTCGGGCTGGTCCAGCTTCAGATAGTCGCGGTTCAGGTTCTGGTTCGTCGCCGTATTGCGCCAGCCCTGAATGCGCGGCCCGCGCTGGTTCGGGCGGGAATAGGCGCTGGCCCGCTCATGGCCATCCACGCTCAGGATCGGGATCAGGATCAGATTGACCCGGTCCAGCAGGGCGTCCTTGCCGTAGAAGGCGATGTCGCGCAGCACCATCATGCCCGCGTCCTTGCCGTCGATCTCGCCGGGGTGGATGCCCGCCTGGACCATCAGCACCGGCTTGGCCGGATCTAAGGTCGCGCCATCCTTGGACGCGATCACTGCATAGATCGGCCGACCCTCGGGCGAGACGCCGAACTGTTCGATGCGGATCAGGTCGCTCGCCTGATCCAGCCGGTCGAACCAGGCCCGGGTGTCGGCGTAGTTGGGCGAAAAATCATGCGCCGGATCGGCCTCGAACGCCGTGACCCAGGGATCGGAGGCGTCGCGCAGCAAGGCCTTGGACGCCCCGTTCCATTGAGGTGCGGGCGGCAGGAAGGCCTGGTCCCACGGCGCGGTGTTGGGAAGCGTCTGGGACATGGCGGGGCTCACGCTACAGGCAAGGGCGGCAAGAAGGGCCGCAATCAGGGAAGTGGATCGCATGGCCTTTCGTGAGCCGATTGCCTCGGCCTGACAAGTATGACCCGCGCCGCCCAGCGCGGGCGCCCTTTTGCGACCTAATCTTCGAACATCTCACGCAGGACGGCGAGAACTTCACGCAACAGGCGCGGGTCCGCCTCGCCGATCCGTCGTCCCAGACGCGTATGGTCGACGGTGCGGACCTGATCGACGGCGGCTGAGCCCGGCTTGTCTTGAACGGAGGCGGGAACGCGAAACCGCCGATGCGCTCCACTGCCCGTGAGCGGCACGATGATTGAAGCTCCGCTACGATTCATCGCATCCGGCGACACGATCACGCATGGGCGGGTCTTGCGGATCTTATGCCCCACGGTCGGATCCAGCTTGATCCACCAGATCTCGCCCCGCTGGACCATCTCAGGGCTTTACCACGCCGTCAGCCCGCAGTTGCGCCTCTATGCGCGCCATATCCTCTTCTGACGAGGCGTCCCACTCATCGTCCGTCTCGCTGGTCAGGTCGGCATCCAGCCATTCCCGATCCTCTTCGGTCAGCCCCTCCTTGGCCAAGGCCTCGAAGTCTTCCGCCCAGCCTTCGCGCACCTTGCGCTTCACCGGCACGATGGTGACCTTGCCGGGCTCATAGACGAACTCGACGGCGGCGCCCTCGCTGACGCCCAGCGCGGCCAACACCGGTTTGGGCAGGATGATCCCGGCCGAATTCCCGATCTTGCGAACCTTGCTGGTCATGATCGCGCTCCGTTACAACAAAGTTATAACATGGCGGCCGCGTTACTTCCAGATCGGCGTCCCGTCGCCCGGCAGACCCAGCCGGCCCCACAGGTCGTTGACCCGCTCGATCACCGCCTCATCCATGCGGATTTCCTCGCCCCATTCGCGCTTGGTTTCGGGCGGCCATTTGTCGGTGGCGTCCAGGCCGATCTTGGAGCCCAGGCCGCTCTCGGGGCTGGCGAAGTCCAGATAGTCGATGGGCGTCGACTCGATCACGGTGATGTCGCGCGCAGGATCCATCTTGGTCGAGATGGCCCACATGACGTCCTTCCAGTCGCGGGCGTCGATGTCGTGGTCCACCACGATGACCCATTTGGTGTACATGAACTGGCGCAGATAGCTCCAGACGCCCAGCATCACCCGCTTGGCGTGGCCCGGATAGGCCTTCTTCATCGACACCACCGCGATCCGATAGCTGCACCCCTCGGGCGGCAGCCAGAAGTCGACGATCTCGGGGAACTGCTGGCGCAGCAGCGGAATGAAGACCTCGTTCAGCGCCTCGCCCAGCACGCTGGGCTCGTCCGGCGGCCGGCCGGTGAAGGTCGTCAGATAGATCGGGTCCTTGCGCATGGTGATGGCGCTGACCTGGAAGACCGGGAACTTCTCGACCGAATTATAATAGCCGGTGTGGTCGCCGTACGGGCCTTCGTCCTCGAACTCGTTCAGCAGGACGTGGCCCTCCAGCACGATCTCGGCCTGGGCCGGCACCATCAGCGGCACGGTCTTGCACGGGACCAGCTCGGCCTTGGCGCCCCGCATCAGGCCGGCGAACTGATATTCCGACAGGGTGTCCGGCACCGGCGTCACCGCCGCCAGGATCGTCCCCGGATCGGCGCCCAGGACGACGGCGCAGGGCAGGGGCTCCTTCGGCCGGGCCTTCTTGTGCCGGGCATAGTGTTGCGCCCCGCCGCGATGGGCCAGCCAGCGCATGATGGCCTTGTCCTTGCCCAGGACCTGCATCCGGTAGATGCCAAGGTTGAAGTCGTCCTCGCGATCCTCGCTCGGCCCCTTGGTCACGACCAGGCCCCAGGTGATCAGGGGGGCCGGCTCGCCGGGCCAGCACGACTGGACGGGCAGGGCGGTCAGGTCGATCTGGTCGCCTTTCAGCACCACCTCCTGCACCGGCGCCTTCTTCACCGTCTTGGGTCGCATCGACATGACGGTCTGCGCCAGGGGCAGCATTTCCATCGCGTCGCTCAGGCCGCGCGGCGGGGTCGGATTGCGCAGGAAGGCCAGCAGCTCCCCGACCTCGCGCAATTCCCCGGTCGTCGTCCGGTTCTTGCCCTCCAGCGTCACCCCCATGGCGACCCGCTTCACCGTGCCGAACAGATTGGCCAGGCAGGGAATGGGGCTGATGGTGCCGTCCGGCATGACCGGCTTTTCGAACAGCACCGCCGGCCCGCCGTTCCTCAACAGGCGGGTCTGGATTTCGGTCATCTCCAGCACGGTCGATACCGGCTCGGAAACCCGCACCAGCTCGCCCTGGGCTTCCAGCTGGTCGATGAAGTCACGCAGGGATTTGTAGGCCATGCCTCCGCCTAAAGCGCCGGCGCTGAACTGTCACGCACCGTTCGACCGAACATTCGATCCAGCCCGACCAGCGCCAGCCCGACCCCCAGGAAAAAGATCAGCAGCCCGCCAAAGATCGCCAGCACCCGGCCCAGTCCCAGCTCATCAACATTGACGAACCCATAGGGCCACCAGTGGGTCATAAGTCCGTGAACCAGCGTCCAGACGCCGAAGATCAGCGGGAACCCGAGGGCCTTCACCGGATCGATCCATCGCAGTCGGCCTCTCGGCGTAAACCACAGCCAGTCCAGCAGGAAGGCGGCGGGCATGACGTAGTGCAGCACCAGATTGACGCCCAGGGTCAGCCCCTCGGGGCTCCAGTAGGGGGCGATCATGAAATGATACACCACCCCGACGATCAGGATGTAGGTCGTCACGGCGGCGCGGAAGGCCGGCGACGCCGTCCAGCGCGCCAGGGGTCTTGTGGGCTTCAGCAACGGCCCGGTCAGCGCCAGGGCGACCAGGATGTTGGTCAGTATGGTGAAGAAGCTGAAGTACTGGACGGTGCGCGTCACCACCGCCCAGCCGTCCGCCGGCCCCGCCATCAGCAGGTACTGCAGGACCAGCGCCGCCCAGCCGGTCACGGCGAAGGCGGCGCGCCAAAGACGCGGGCGATCCCGTTCACGCAACATGCGCGCCTCCCCTGATCAAGCGGCGGCCTTGTCCCACTGGTAAGCCGGATCCAGCCAGTCGCCCAGCCGCTCGCCGCGATCCAGGGCGTCCATCCGCTGCATCTCCTCGCCCGACAGTTCGAAGTCGAAGATGTCGAAATTCTCACGCGCCCGGCTTTCCTTGGTCGTGCGCGGAATGGCGATGATCCGGTTCTGGATCAGCCAGCGCAGGGTGACCTGGCCGTTGGTCTTGCCGTGGGCCTCGGCGATTTCGGAGATCGTCCTGTCGTCGGCGATCTTGCCCTGGGCCAGGGGCGACCAGGCGGTGATCGACGACCCCAGCTCGGCCGCCGTCGCCACCAGTTGGTCGATCCCCAGATAGGGATGGTGTTCGACCTGGTTGGTGATCAGCCGCGCCTTGGACAGGCTCTGCGCCTGCCGGAACTCCTTGGACGGGAAGTTCGACAGGCCGATCGACTTGGTCAGACCCTGGTCCTTCGCTTCGTTCAGCGCCCCCAGAGTCTCTTCGAACGTCGGCGTCGGCTTGGGCCAGTGCAGCAGCAGCAAATCCGGCGTCGTGCCCAGGCTTTCGGCGGATTCCTTCGCCTGTTTCAGCAGGGCGTCATGGGTGAAATGCTCGACCCAGATCTTGGTGGTCAGGAAGATGTCCTCGCGGGCCACGCCCGAATCCACGATGCCTTCGCCGACCGCCTTCTCGTTCTTGTAGATCCAGGCCGTGTCGATGTGGCGATAACCGATCCGCAGGGCCTCCGCGACCATCCGGCGCGCGTCCGCCGGCTCCAGCTGCCAGGTGCCGAAGCCGAGCAGGGGGATCTCGACGCCATCGACGGTGATTGTGGGCTGATCGCCGTAAGCCATGGGGAAATCCTTCGTTTTCGGGAGCAGCACAGTTAGGCGCCGGCTCCGGTCTTCGTAACCCCTGCGTCGAACCAATCCAGAATTTCCTGCCACAGCGGCTCCAGCCCCTTGCGGAAGGCGCCCTCGTGGCCGACCCGTCGCACCCCATAGTCGGGGCCGTCACGCACCACGACCTCGGACGGGGCGTTGGGATAGGCTTTCAGCAGGGCCGCCCCCGTGCCCGGCGTGGCGATGGGGTCGTCCGGAAAGATCCAGGACCGGATCGGCGCCCGGACCGCATCGAACCCCTGGGGCTCCAGCGCGCCGGACTTCAGCTCGTCCAGGAAATAGGCCGGCTTCAGGCACCACCGTTTCCAGGTCTCGAACACCCCGCGCGGCAGGTCGGTCCCCCGCCACAGCCTGCCGGCGCGGACATAGCCGTGGCGTCGCAGATGGTGCGGCCCGAAACCGAACCAGAAGAACAGCTCGATCGGATTATAGGTCCGGTGGTGTCCGCCCCACCATCCGGTCCCGACCGAGACGAAGGCGTGCCGCCCGATCTCGGCCTGGTTCGGCATGAAGCCGACGAAATGGCCCCCGACGCTGTGTCCGACGTGGAAGATCGGCAGACCCGGCGCCGCCTTCTTCAACGCCTTCAGCGCCGCCGGCATGTCCAGCCGACCCCAGTCGGGATAGTCCATCTCCATCGCCGCCAGATCCTCGGGCCGCGACCCGCCGATTCCGCGATAGTCATAGGTCAGGACCACGCAGCCCCGCTCGGCCATCCAGCGCGCGAACCGCGCATAGAAGCCGCGCGGAAACCCCGTGCCCGCCGAGACCAGCACCGCCATCCTCGGTGCATCGCCCCGGAACAGCGTCGCCTCCAGCGGCCAGCCGTCCTGAGCCTTGATGACCCGATCCTCAACCGCCCGCCCCATGTCGTTTCTGTCCGTTGTTATTTTCAACGGACCCTGCATGGTTTCCCCAACGTCAGGTCAAGCGGCGTCGTGGTCCTTCACCAGCCGCTTCGGCGCCACCTTGCGCCACCGCCTTTCCAGCGCCGCCTTCAGCCAGACGGGATCGACCGCAGCGATCCGCGCCAGCACGATCGGGTGGTCGCGGTAGTGGTCGGTGAAGTGAAAGGTCGCGGGGTCCATCTCGATCAGCAGCTCGCGCTCATCCAGGTTATCCAGATGCACCACGATACTGTCGTCCAGCTTCGGACGCAGCCAGGTGAAGAACTTCCCCGCCACCTTGAACGATGGCTCGCCATAGGAGACGCCGTCCTCGACGCCGGGAAACGACAGCAGCAGGGCGCGGACCTCGTCACGGGTCATGGCGCGATCAGCTCAAGCTCGGGAAAATAGGTACGATACCGCGCTCCGTCGCGCGTGAGCAGCCTGTATCCGGCGACCAGGGCGTGGGCGCCGATGAAGAAGTCAGGCAGGGGCGAAGTCCGAACACCGCCCCGCCGACGATAGGCCTGAAAAGCCTTGCCGGCCAGAAAGGCGGCTTCGAACGGCAGGCCTTCGCGATCAAACGGAGCCAGCAGTGCTTCCACCGTGTCTGCATTAAGAAACGGAATTGAGACCTCCGCATAGATGATCGGATTGATCACCAGCGTCCCTTCCGCATTCAGGATCGCTGAGGCTTGGCTCGCAGACCAGTCATGCCAAGACAGCGTCTCGTCGATCAGGTCGATCAGCACATTGCTGTCGATCAGAACCCTCATTCGCCCCGCGTCATCGCCATGACGTCGTCCGTCGTCATGTTCAGGGCGGAACGATACCGTTGCATATGCTCAATCAGTGCGCGCCCGCGGTCTTTCGCCGCGTGCGGTCGGTCGTTGGCCGCGCGAATGGTCAGGACGCCGCTGTCGATCCGGACCGACAACTCGTCGTCAGGCCCGAAACCGGCCTGTTCCACCAGTTCCGCCGGAATAATGACCTGACCCTGAGCGCCGATCTTCATGACCCGATCATAACATCCCCGCCCTCAATAGGCGATGGCGATCCCGTCCTTGCGCATCTCGGTCGCCGCGCCATAGGTCCAGCGTCCGCCGGGGTTCATCTGTTTGATGACGTTCTGATAGCCGCCGAACCCGCCGTCCGGCTCGCCCAGGGTCCAGCCCATCGCTCGCAACTGCGCCTTGGTCGCCTCGGGCACGCCGCTCTCCAGGTGCAGCACCCCGGTCCCCTCCTGCGCCTGGCCGGTCGGTTCGGACGAGCCATAGTGTTGCCAGCGCGGCGCATCCCCCGCCGCCTGGGGTTCAAGCCCATAATCGACCATGTTGATGATGATCTGGGCCTGGCCCTGGGGCTGCATGGCGCCGCCCATGACGCCGAAGGCCATCCAGGGCTCGCCGTCCTTGACCGCGAAACCGGGAATAATGGTCTGGAACGGCCGCTTGCCGGGCGCATAGACGTTGGGATGGCCGTCGCTCAGGGCGAACAGCTCGCCCCGGTCCTGGAACATGAAGCCCAGGGGCTCCGATCCATTGTCCGGCGCCAGGCCCGAGCCCATGCCGCGATAGTTGGACTGGATCCAGCTGACCATCATCCCGTCGCTGTCGGCCACGCTGAAATAGGTGGTGTCGCCATGGTGCGGGGCGTCGCCGGGCATGACCCGGTCCATCACCCGGTCCGGCCGGATCAGCCTGGCCCGTTCGGCGGCATAGGCCTTTGAGTTCAGCCATTCGACCGGGGTTTTGGAGAATCGGTCGTCGGCGAACCAGCGCGCCCGGTCCTCGAACGCCAGCCGCTTGGCCTCGGCCTGGACGTGCAGCGAGGCGGCGGACTGGAAGCCCATGGATTTCAGGTCGAACTGTTCGCAGATGTTCAGGATCTGATTGGTCGACAGGCCCTGGGTGTTGGGCCCCAGGCCGAAGACGTCCACGCCGCGATAATTGGTCCGGATCGGCTCGACCCATTCGGTGCGGTGGGCGGCCATGTCGGCGCGGGTCATCCAGCCGCCGATCCGCTTGAAATAGGCCTCGATGCTGTCGGCGATGGGGCCGTCATAGAAGGCGTCGCGCCCACCCTCGGCGATCATCCGCAGGGTCCGGCCCAGGAAGGGGTTGGCGAAAACCTCGCCCACCTTGGGCGTCGCCCCGCCGGCGGCCCAGATGCGCTTCCTATTGTCGTTCTCCTCGATGGGGATCACGCCCCGGTCGAAGGCCGCCATATTGCGTTCCAGGTAATAGGCGATGACCTGGGGCACGGGCGCGCCCTGTTCGCACAGCTCGGCGACCGGCAGCAGCACATCCTTCCACGGCAGCTTGCCGTAGCGTTGATGCGCGCTCCACCAGGCGTCCACCGTGCCCGGCACATTCACCGTCACCGCCCCATAACGCGGCAGATAGCCTTCGATGGCCTTGGACCGCGCGATCTCCAGGCTGAGGCCTCGCGGACTGGCGCCGGACCCGTTCAGCCCGACCACCGTCTTCTGTTTCGGGTCCCACAGCAGGCAATAGGCGTCGCCGCCGATGCCGTTGGCCACCGGCTCCAGGAAGCCCAGGGCCGCATTGATGGCGATGGCCGCGTCGATGGCCGATCCGCCGCGCCTCAGGGTGTCGATCCCGATCAGGCTGGCCGCCGGATGCGCCGTCGCCGCCGCCCCGTTCGCGCCCCAGACGGTCGAGCGGCCCATGAATTTCGGTCCCGTCACCCGGTCGCCCATGCCGACGCCGGCATAGGGATCGGCGGGACGGGCAGGGGCGGGGACCGCCTCGGTCGGCTTGGCGGTCGGAGACGACTGTCGCGCCTGGACGGCCGTCGCCGCCAGGGCTCCGGCAGGCAGGGCGGACAGGAAGGTGCGACGACGCATGGGCGGACTCCTCGAACAGCCGATTTGGCATCAAGGCGGTCAGCGTGCGCGGGAGCAAGCCTTGCCGCAAAGAAAAAGGCCGCGTCCCTTTCGGAACGCGGCCCTGATCCGGGATAGAACCTCGGTCCTATTCGATGTCTTCGTTCAGCAGGCCGACCTTGAAGAAGCCGTTCTCCTGCATCTTGTTCATGACTTCCATGAACTGCGAATATTTCACTTCCGGCTGAGCGCGGACGAAGACGCGCTCTTCCTGGCAGGCGCCGCCGCCCAGGGCGGTGCAGACGTCGGCGGCCAGATTGTCGATCGAGGTCTGCTTGTCCGACAGGAACAGCTGACCGTTTTCCTGGATGGTGATGTACACCGGCTCCTTCTCGGGCTTGTCCGGTGACGGCGGCTGTGCGGGCGGCAGGTCCAGACGGATCGACACGGTCGCCATGGGCGCGGCGACCATGAAGATGATCATCAGCACCAGCAGAATGTCGATGAACGGCGTGATGTTGATATCCGCCGTCTGTTCGATCGTGTGCTTGTCCCCACCGGAACCGCCGATCTTCGCAGCCATGCCTAATCTCCGTTACCGCCGGCCGCGATCCGCGCCGACATTTCCCTATGGATCGCCCGAGAGCTTGTTCGGTTCTTGGCGTCCCGATGCGTGCTTGTAAAGCGGTTCTAAACGATCCGGCGTTCCGGAATGTCAATTACCCGCGACAGGCGAGGCTTTACGCCTTCGCCAGCTTCAGGAAACGGTCCATCAGGGCCGGATCGGACTTGAAGGCGCCGGTGAACCGGGTGGTGACGGTCGAAACATGCCGGTGATGCACCCCGCGCGTGGTCATGCACTGGTGCGCGGCGTCGATCATCACCGCGACGCCCTTGGGCTGCAGGTGCGATTCGATGGCCTCGATGATGTCGTTGGTCAGGGTTTCCTGATTCTGCAGACGTCGGGCGAAGATCTCCACCACCCGCGCCAGCTTGGAGATGCCGACAACCTTCTCGCCGGGCAGATAGGCGACATAGGCCTTGCCCAGGAAGGGGGCCAGGTGGTGCTCGCAATGGCTCTCCACCTCGATCTCGCGCAGGATGACCATGTCGTCATAGCCGGTCACGTCCTCGAAGGTGCGCGACAGCTCCTTGGCCGCGTCGGCCTCATAGCCGTCGAACCATTCGCCGTAAGCGTCGACCACCCGCTTGGGCGTGTCGATCAGGCCCGGACGGTCCGGATTGTCCCCGGCCCAGGCGATCAGGGTGCGCACGGCATCCAGCGCCTGCTCGCGCGACGGGCGGCCAGACTTCTGAACCGTTGCGGTTTCGTCGCTGACGAGGACGGGCTTGGCGGGGATGACGCTCATGAACTCGATTTTCCGGCCGGGGCGGTCGGAGCCGCCCGGTATAGCTTCTACAATCCGTCGGGACTGTATATCAGGCCGCTATATGGGACGGACCCTCCGTCCTGCAAGAAAACGAAGTCCACCTATCTTATGCCGCTGCACATCCACGACACCCTGCACCGTGAAAAGCGCCTGTTCGAACCGCGCGATCCGAACCGGGTGACCCTCTATGTCTGCGGCCCGACGGTCTATGACTACGCCCATATCGGCAATGCGCGCCCGCCGGTGGTGTTCGACGTCCTGGTGCGGCTGCTGCGCCGGACCTATGGCGCGGATCATGTGATCTACGCTCGCAACGTCACCGACGTGGACGACAAGATCAACCAGAAGGCCGCCCGCGAGGGCGTGCCGATCGGCGAGGTCACGGCCCGCTACGAGGCCGCCTATCTCGCCGACATGGGCCTGCTGAACGTCTCGCCGCCCGACCTCGCCCCCCACGTCACCGACTATATCCCGGCCATCGTCGCCCAGATCCAGGCCATCGTCGACGCCGGCTGCGCCTATGCGGCCGAGGGCCACGTCCTGTTCGACGTCTCCTCCTATCCGTCCTACGGCGCCCTGTCGGGCCGGAACCTGGACGACATGATCGCCGGCGCCCGGGTCGAGGTCGCGCCCTACAAGAAGAACCCGCACGACTTCGTCCTGTGGAAACCGTCCAAGCCGGACGAGCCCTCCTGGCCCTCGCCCTGGGGCGAGGGGCGTCCCGGCTGGCACATCGAATGCTCGGCCATGATCGAACAGGCCCTGGGCCTGCCCATCGACATCCACGGCGGCGGCATCGACCTGGTCTTCCCTCACCATGAGAACGAGATCGCCCAGGGCGTCTGCGCCCGCGGCCATGCCCACGGCGACAAGGCCCACGACGAATACGCCCGCTACTGGATGCACAACGGCTTCCTGACCGTGGACGCCGAGAAGATGTCCAAGTCGGTCGGCAACGTCCTGCTGTTGCACGACCTGGTCCAGGCCATGCCGGGCGAGGTCGTCCGCTGGGCGCTTCTGTCGGCTCACTATCGCCAGCCGCTGGACTGGAACCAGGGGCTGCTGGACCAGTCGAAGAAGTCGCTGGATCGCCTGTACGGCGCCCTGCACCGCTCCGACGGCGTCGAGGTTCTGGATCTCGATCCCCCCGTCGACTTCATGAAGTCCATCGAGGACGACCTGAACACCCCCGGCGCCATGGCCAGCCTGTTCGCCCTGTCCAGCGAGATCGAGCGCGGCATGACGGCGGGCGATCTGGACGCCGTGGCCCAGGCCCGCGCCCGCCTCATGGCCTGCGCTTCCATTCTGGGGGTGCTTCAGTCCGACCCGGCCGCCTGGCTGGAGGGCGACGTCTCCGACGCCCTGCGTATCGAGGTCGAGGCCCTGCTGGAGCAACGCGCCGCCGCCCGCGCCGCCAAGGACTGGCCCGAGGCCGACCGCATCCGCGACCGCCTGAACGCACTGAACGTCGTCGTCATGGACGGCCCCGACGGCGCGACCTGGCGGATGAAGGGCTGACGCTCAGGCTGCGGCCAACTGCCGGATCAGCGCCGTCTCGAACCCCTTGGTGTCCGGTCCCGGCAGGGCGTTCTTCAGCCCGCCGCTCTCGTACAGCGCCATCACCTTCGGATGGACGTAGGAGGTCCGGCACACTGTCGGCGTATTGCCCAGCAGGCCCGCCACCGCCTTGACGCAGACGGTGATCTTCCGCTTCGCGTCGGTCGGCGAGGTCGGGGGCTCCATCTCGCGCAGGGCCCGCGCCGCCGAGACCGTGCCCGCCCAGGTGCGGAAATCCTTGGCCGAGAACTGGTCGCCCATGGCCGCGCGGATATAGGCGTTCACATCGTCCGAGGTGACGGGGCACAGCTCCCCGTCGGCCGTGCGGTATTTGAAAAGGTGCTGGCCCGGCAGTTCCTCCAGCGCCCGCACCACCCGCGCCAGTCGCCGGTCGCGGACGCTGACCCGGTGGTCCTTGCCGCTCTTGCCCCGGAACTCGAACGTCAGGGCCGCGCCGTCCACCTCCAGATGCCGCTTGTTCAGGGTGGTCAGCCCATAGCTGCGGTTCTCCCGCGCATAGGCCGCATTGCCGACCCGGATCAGGGTGATCTCCAACAGGCGCACGGCGGTCGCCAGCACCTTGTCCTTCACCGGCCCCCTCAGACCCAGATCATGCTCCACCTGGGCGCGCAGCCGGGGCAGGGCGCGCGAAAAGGCCGGCAGCTTGTCGAACTTGTTCTCCGACCGGGCCGAACTCCAGCCGGCGTGATAGCGGTACTGTTTGCGCCCCTTCGCGTCGCGCCCGGTCGCCTGGATATGGCCGTTGGCCTTGGGGCAGATCCAGACGTCGGTCCAGGCGGGCGGAATAGCCAGGGCGCGAATCCGGTCCAGAACCTTGGCGTCCTTGACCGGTTGATCCTTGGGGTCGCGATAGGACCAGCCCTTGCCGGCGCGGCGGCGGGTCAGGCCGGGGTTGTCGTCGCTGCACCAGCTCAGCCCCTGCGGAACCTCGACCGCAATATCGACGCCGTGCGATCCGTCCGCCATCAGCGGCCTTCCTTTTCATTGGTCTTTCAGCGGCTTGCCCCAGACCCGCCCCAAGACCAGCAACGAACGCCGGGTGGGGTCGCCGGGTTCCAGCCGCCGCTTCCCCTTGACCCCGCGCGCCCGGCGCGACACGAGGCGGCATGAATTATCGCCACAGCTTCCACGCCGGAAACTTCGCCGACCTGGTCAAACACGCCCTGGTCCTGTGGCTGGTGAAGACCCGCGCGGCCGCGGGCCCGCTGACGGTGCTCGACACCCACGCCGGCGCCGGCCTTTATGATCTGTCCGGCGACGCCGTCCGGTCCAAGGAAGCCGAGGCCGGAGTCGCGCGTCTGATGACCGACCCGGATCTGCCGCCCCTGATGCAGGCTCTGGCGGACCGAGTGGCGGCGCTGAACCCCGACGGCGGCGCCCGCTTCTATCCCGGCTCGCCCCTGCTGATCGCTGACGCCCTCGGGGCGGGCGGAACCTATGTCGGCTATGAGCTGAACCCGCCCGTCCGCGCCCTGCTGGATCAGGCCCTCGCGGATCGCCCAAACGCCGAGGCGCGCGAGGGCGACGGCTACGCCCTGGCCACGGCCGAGGCGGCGCGGGCCAAGGCGCCCCTGATCCTGATCGACCCCCCGTTCGAAAAGCCCGACGACTATATCCGTTCGGCCGAAACCGCCCTGGCGGTGGTCCGCCGCGACCCGACCGCGACCGTGGCGATCTGGACCCCGCTGAAGGATCTGGAGACCTTCGACGGCTTCATCCGCCGGCTGCAGCCCAAGGCCGGCCCGACCCTGGTCGCCGAGGCCCGCCTGCGTCCCCTGACCAATCCGATGAAGATGAACGGCTGCGCCCTGGTGATCGTCAATCCGCCGCCGGGCGCCGAGGACGCGGCGCGCCAGGTGTGCGGCTGGGTCGCCGAGCGTCTGGGCGATCCGGGCGGCCGGGCTGAAATCTGGTCCTTCTGATCGGCGCGCCCCTTGTCTATGGTCGGGTCATGACCCGCATAGCCATTCTGGAAACCGGCCATCCGCCCGAGGCCCTGAAGGACAGTTTCGACGACTATCCGGCCCGGTTCCGCGCCCTGCTGGGCGAAAACGTCCCGACCACCCGGTTCGACGTCCAGTCCGGCCATCTGCCGTCAGACCCCGCCGCCTTTCAGGGAGTGATCGTCACCGGCTCGGCCGCCGGCGTCTATGACGACCTGCCGTGGATTCCCCAGTTGATCGACTGGCTGCGCGCGGCGCGCGGCCGGACCCGGATCGTCGGCATCTGTTTCGGCCATCAGGTCCTGGCCCACGCTTTCGGCGGCGCGGTCGAGAAGTCGGACAAGGGCTGGGGCGTCGGTCTGCACCGCTACGACGTGCACGGGACCGAGCCCTGGATGCACCCCCGCGCCCGCACCCTCGCCATCCCCGTCTCGCATCAGGATCAGGTCGTGGCCGTCTCGCCCGACGCCCGCGTCATCGCCTCCAGCGGCTTCACCCCCTACGCCGGCCTGGCCTGGGGCCAGGACGCCATCTCCTTCCAGTGTCACCCGGAATTCCAGCCCGACTACGCCGCCGCCCTGGTCGAGGTCCGGCGCGGCTCGCGCATCCCCGAACCCCTGGCCGAGGCCGCGCTCGACAGCCTGAAACGCCCCAACGACCGCGCCGTCCTCACCGCCTGGATCCGCGCCTTCCTGCTGCTGACCCCGCCCCCGGTCGAGGACCAGGGCAGCGGGATCTGATCCTTACTTTCGTCATCCTCTGGCAAGCCGCGTCTTTGCGGCGCAGACCGGGGGACATCGACACCTCTAACAGAGCATGCTTTCAATCCAGGCGGGCCATGAAGCTGCTCAAGATTGTCGTAAGCCTCAGTTGGTCGTGGAGAGCGTTTCGTGGGCACTTTCAGCATTTCTCACTGGGCTATCGTAGGCGTCGTCCTGTTCGTGTTGGGCTACCCAGCCTCGCGAGTATTGAAACGTATAGGCTTTTCGCGCTGGTGGGTCGTGGTCGCCTTGATCCCCTACGTCAACGTTGTCGGCTTATGGATTCTGGCCTTTGTGAAATGGCCGATCGAGCGGCGCTAGGCTCAGCTTATCATTCTGAGCAGACGATCAGTCTGTAGGCCGCGCGATCTCCTAGAGCTTCGTTCCTCGGGGTGAACGTGAAGGGACTAAACCCCCAACACCGCGATCAGCCCCAGGCTCAGCCCCACCAGGGCCGCCAGCGACAACACCACCGCCGCGACCACCCGCCCGCCGGCCCGCGCCACGGCCCGGATGTCGGTCTGCAGGCCCAGGGCCGCCATGGCCGCCACGGTCAGCAGGCCGGAGGCCGCCGCCATCGGTTCGAGCGCCGCCTGCGGGATCAGCTCCAGGTTCCGCAGCGCGATCATCGCCAGAAAACCGACGATGAACCACGGCAGGAGCCGGTGCAGACCCGGCCCCTTCGCCCCCTCCGCCCGATCCCGGAAGATCAGCGACAGCACCAGGATCACCGGCCCCAGCATCAGCACCCGCGCCAGCTTGACCACCGTCCCCGTCTGGGTCGCGACCGCGCCGAACGGGGCTGCGGCGGCCAGCACCTGAGGGACGGCGTAGACGGTCAGCCCCGCCAGGGCGCCGAACTGCAAACCGCTCATCCCCATCAGCCCGCCCAGCAGCGGCAGGGTCAGCACCACCACCACCCCCAGCACGGCGGTAAAGGCGATGGAGGCGGCCACCTCCTCGCCATCGGCGTCGATCACCGGGGCCACGGCGGCGATGGCCGAGTTGCCGCAGATGGCGTTGCCGCACGCGACCAGCAGGGCCATGCGTGGGTTCAGCCCCAGCAGACGTCCGATCCCGAACCCGGCCAGAATGGCGGCGGCGACCAGGGCGAAGACGCCCGCGACGAACCCCAGCCCCAGCGACGACAGGGTCGCCGCGCTGACCGAGGCGCCCAACAGGACCACGGCGACCTCCAGCAGAATCTTGGCGCTGAAATCGATCCCGACCCTGAACCGGGCGTCCGGCGTCCAGGCCGCCCGCACGCCGGCGCCCAGCAGGATGGCCAGCACCAGCGGCTCCAGCCAGACCTTGCCGACCGCCCCGCGTTCCAGGCCACCCAGGCCCACCGCCGCCAGGGCGACCACCAAGCTTATCATCAGGCCGGGCCACACCGCGCGCCCGAACGCGCCCAACCGTATCATGCGGGGCAGGGGAGGACTCAAAACGGCGTCAGGGGCAGCGGATTTCATGGTCCAGCTTGATGGGCGGCCCCTCGACCCCGGTCCAACGGATTGTTATGGTCGTTTCAATCCGATTTGGAGATTGATCGTGACCCTGGAACGCCTGCGCATCTTCGTCGCCGTGGCCGAGCGTCAGCATGTGACGGCGGCCGCGCGGGCGCTGAACCTGACCCAGTCGGCGGTCTCCAACGCCATCGCGGCGCTGGAGGCCGAACATGACGTGCATCTGTTCGACCGGGTCGGCCGGGGCGTCGTCCTGAACCAGACCGGCCAGGCCTTCCTGCCCGAGGCCAGGGCCGTGCTGGCCCGCGCAGCGGCGGCCGAGGCGGCGCTTGCGGACATGAGCGCCCTGCGGCGCGGCCGCCTGACCCTCTTCGCCAGCCAGACCATCGCCAGCGCCTGGTTGCCCCGCCGATTGGCCGCCTTTCATGCGGCCCATCCCGGCGTCGAACTGGACGTGGCCATCGGCAATACGCGCGAGGTGGCCGAGGGGGTGTTGAGCGGCGCGGCCGAACTGGGTCTGGTCGAGGGCGAGATCGACCAGCCCTTGCTGGATCAGACGGTGGTGGGCTCGGACCGGCTGGCGGTTCTGGTCACGCCCGACCATCCCTGGGCCGGACTGCGCCGACTGGAGGCCCAGACCCTGGCGACCCAGGCCTGGGTCCTGCGCGAGGCGGGATCCGGCACCCGCTCGACCCTGGAGGCGGCGCTGCGAAACGCGGGCGTGGACCCCGCCGCCCTGTCCATCGCCATGACCCTGCCGTCGAACGAGGCGGTGCTGGCGGCGGCCGAGGCGGGGGCGGGGGCCACGGCCCTGTCCGAAAGCGTGGCCTATGGTTCGGTCGCCGCCGGCCGTCTGGTCACGGCGGCCTTCAGCCTGCCGGAACGCCCGTTCCGCCTGCTGCGGCATCGCGAACGCTATCGCAGCAAGGCGGGCGACGCTTTTGTCGCCGCCATGGAATGAGCGGACGGGGGATGCACCCCTAATTCCGCTCCACCGCATTCTGAATTCTAAGGGCTTTCAATGAAATCCCCACAATCGACCCATCGCCCTTCCGGGCGCGGTTAGACTGGCCGCCAGGTCTTTGACAATCGAACGGAAAACACGCCGCCAAACTGCACGCTTTTGCGTATCGCACCGGTTTTCGCCGGCGCAGTGCAATTCGGGGACGCGGTTTCAAGGGCGGGCGGGCCGCCGAATTCAGACGATTTAGACGATCTAGACTGTCTTTTTTCGATCAGAGTCCGAACCGGGGAAACACGAACCGCTCCAGCAGCAGCGAGGCTGCGAAATAGAAGCCGATCACAACGAACAGGGTCAGCGGGATCTGCGGCTGGTGCGACAGGGTCAGATAGATCCCGTACAGCACCGCAAACAGGGCCGAGGTGGCCAGGGGGCGCAGCAGGATCTTCGCAAGGGGGGACTTCACGGCCATTTCACCACCGGGGGCATGGAGCTGAGGATCGAATCGACGTTGCCGCCGGTCTTGAGGCCGAACATGGTGCCACGGTCGTACAGCAGGTTGAACTCCACATAGCGCCCGCGCCGCACCAGCTGCTCCTCGCGCTCCTCCGGCGTCCAGGCCTCGCCCATCCGCCCGGCCACGATCTTCGGATAGATGTCCAGGAAGGCCAGGCCCACGTCGCGGGTGAAGGCGAAGTCCCGGTCATGGTCGCCGCTGTCGTGGTGGTCATAGAAGATGCCGCCGGTCCCGCGCGGCTCCTGCCGATGCGGCAGGAAGAAATACTCGTCGCACCAGGCCTTGTACTTGGCGTGCCAGTCCGGATCATGGGCGTCGCAGGCCGCCTTCATCGCGGCGTGGAAGGCCAGGGTGTCCGGGTGGTCCGGGCGCCGATCCGCGTCCAGCGCCGGCGTCAGATCGCCCCCGCCGCCAAACCAGCTCCGGGTCGTGGCGATGAAACGGGTGTTCATATGCACCGCCGGAACCCGGGGGCTGACCGGATGGCAGATCAGGCTGATCCCGGTGGCGAAGAACCGGGGATCCTCCGCCGCCCCCGGCACCGTCTTGGCGTAGTCGGCCGGAAACGATCCGTGGACGGTCGAGACATGGACCCCGACCTTCTCGAACAGCCGGCCGTGCATCATCCCCATGACGCCCCCGCCGCCTGCCTCGCGGTCCCACGGCGTCCGCACGAACCGCCCCGGCTCCCCCGGAAACAGATCATCGGGCGCCGCATCCTCCAGCGCCTCGAAGGCCGAATGGATGCGGTCGCGCAGATGCTCGAACCAGGCGCGGGTCTCGACCTTCTTCAGGTCGAGCGGATCGGAAAAGGCGGCGTCGCTCATGGTGCGTCTTAGCCCTTCTCTTACATCTGGGGGAAGGGTCGGCGCGGGCTAGTCGCTAGACTGGCTCGGTCGATGGGGTCGCTATACGTGCCTTGAGAACGCGCGCCAGATCGCGCTGGATGTCTTGATCGTCGTGCTGAGGCGTAATCTCGACATAGGCGACGCCCGCACGCTGCAGCGCCGCCTTTTTCACGGCGTCGCGAGCATAGGCTGAGCCCTGATAGTGAGCTTCGCCTTGATACTCTACGGCCGCTAGAGGGAGGCCGTCGGTTGAGATCACCAGAATATCGACGCGCTTGCTGTTGATGGCGCTGTAGGCGTTGGGGTCAGGCGAACGCAAGATCTCGCCCATGCTCACCTGGGCCATAACGCGACCCTTGACGTTCAATTGCCTGAGCGCGCGCTCAACGGCATAGAAGACCGTCGCCTCGCTTCGCGACATCAGCCGCCGCGTCTCGAACTTGGCCGACATGACCGTTTCTAACTGGGACGTCGCCAGGTTCGGTTTCACAGTTGTATCGGGCGACAGCCTCGGCTTGACGTACTGGCCCCTCCATTTCGGGCGCGCGTGGCGAGCAGGCCTTTGGCTGCGCATACGAAACACTTCCCATATCGCTATGATGGCGATGAAGGTGACAACCGCCAGTGTGATCGTGTTCGCAATGGTCATCGCGTTTCCCCGAAATAATCCAGGAGTGTGAAATGAACGATTGGTGATTGTCGCTCGGCTAACGATCAAGGTGAATCGGCGCATGTCATTTCAGGGAAGCGTTTGTCGGGTTTGCGCAGGCTGAGACGTCTGTCAGTGTGCGTCGCAACATCAGGGAGTCGCATCATGATCCGTCGTCTGCTGGCCGGCGTGGCCATCGCCGCCTTCGCCACCGCCGCCCACGCCCAGTCGGCCGGTGAGGCCCGCGTGCTCGAAATCCTGAAGACCACCCCCCTGATCGACGGCCACAACGACCTGCCCTGGGCCTTGCGCCAGCAGTATGGAAACGACGTCTACGCCGTTGATCTGACGACCGATCTCGAGGCGACGACCCGGCTCCACACCGACATCGCCCGCCTGCGCGCCGGCGGCGTCGGCGGCCAGTTCTGGTCGGTCTACGTCCCCGCCAGCCTGACCCCGCTGGAGGCGGTCGAGGAGACCTTCGAACAGATCGACACGGCCAAGCGGATCATCGCCGCCCACCCCGACGTCTTCGGCCTGGCCACGACGGCGGATCAGGTGGACGCCGTCTTCGCCTCGGGCCGGATCGCCAGCCTGATCGGCATGGAGGGGGGCTATTCCATCGACGACTCCCTGGCCCTGCTGCGCGAGTTCCACCGCGCCGGCGCCCGCTACATGACCCTGACCCATTCCAAGACCACCACCTGGGCCGACAGCGCCACCGACGCCCCCAAATGGGGCGGCCTCAGCCCCTTCGGCGAGGATGTGGTGCGCGAGATGAACCGCCTGGGCATGATGGTGGACCTCAGCCACGTGTCCGAGGACACCATGCTGGACGCCATGCGGGTGTCCGACGCCCCGGTCATCTTCTCCCACTCCTCGGCCCGGGCGATCACGGCCCATCCCCGCAACGTCCCCGACCGGGTGCTGCGGATGATGCCTGAAGACGGCGGGATCGTGATGATCAACCTGGCTCCCGGCTTCGTCTCCGAACGGGTCCGCGCCTGGAACGCCGACCGCGCGGGCGAGGAGGCGCGGCTGAAGACCCTGAACCCCGGCGATCCGACCGCCGTCGAGGCCGGTCTGACCGCCTGGTCCGCCGCCCACCCGACGCCTGAGGCGACCCTGGCCGACGTCGTCGCCCACATCCAGCATGTGCGTCAGGTCGCGGGCATCGATCACGTCGGCCTGGGCGCCGACTTCGACGGCATCGGCAGCCTGCCTGAGGGCATGACCGGGGTGGACGCCTATCCCCGCATCCTCGCCGCCCTGATGGACGCCGGCTGGACCGAGGCCGACATCCGCAAGTTGGCGGGCGAGAACCTGCTGCGTGTGATGCGCGCCGTCGAAGCGACCGCCGCCGCCAAAGCCGCCGAGCGACCCTCGCTGGCTAAGCCGACCGCCGGATAGGCGGCTTGCCTTTCGCGCCGGGACCGGGCATCAGGCGCGCCTCACCTTGGACCCGGCCTGATTGAAGCGTCGGGTGGCTATCCCGGCCGCCGATCCGCCGGGAAACCCGCCGCACACGACCCATGGCCGCGCGCCAGGTCGGCGGCAGACCCCAGATGAACCCCACATGTCCCTTATCGCCTCCGCGCGCCAGCAATGGCTCGCCAACCCTCGCCGCGACCTGCTGGCGGGGACCGTCGTCGCCCTGGCCCTGATCCCCGAGGCTATCGCCTTTTCGATCATCGCCGACGTCGATCCCGCCGTCGGCCTCTACGCCAGCGTCGTCATCGCCGTGACCATCGCCTTCGTCGGCGGCCGTCCGGCCATGATCTCGGCCGCCACCGGGGCCATGGCCCTGCTGATGGTCGGTCTGGTCCGCGACCACGGCCTGGAATACCTGTTCGCCGCCTCGATCCTGTGCGGCGTGTTCCAGATCATCATCGGCCTGCTGAAACTGGGCCGCTACATCAGGTTCGTCAGCCGCAGCGTGATGACCGGCTTCGTCAACTCCCTGGCGATCCTGATCTTCCTGGCCCAGATTCCCGAGCTGATCGGCGCCAACTGGCAGACCTTCGCCCTGGTAGGGGCCGCCCTGGTCGTCATCTACGGCTTCCCGCGCCTGACCAGGGCGGTGCCGTCGCCCCTGGTCGCCATCATCCTGATCAGCGTCTTCGTCATGATGACCGGGCTGGACGTCCGCACCGTCGGCGACATGGGCCAGATGCCCTCGACCCTGCCGATGTTCCACCTGCCGGCTGTGCCCCTGACCTGGGAAACCCTGGCCATCATCGCTCCGATCTCGGCGACCCTGGCCTTCGTCGGTCTGCTGGAAAGCCTGCTGACCGCCAATCTGCTGGATGACATCACCGACACTCCGTCGGACAAGGATCGCGAAACCCGCGGCCAGGGCATCGCCAACATCCTGTCGCCCTTGTTCGGCGGCATGGCGGGCTGCGCCATGATCGGCCAGTCGATCATCAACGTCACCTCCGGCGCGCGCGGGCGGCTGTCGACCCTGTGGGCCGGCCTGTTCCTGCTGTTCCTGATCCTGGTGCTGCGCGACTGGGTCGCCCAGATCCCGATGGCGGCCCTGGTCGCCGTGATGATCATGGTCTCCATCGGCACCTTCGACTGGGGCTCGGTGCTGAAGCTGCGCTCGACCCCGTTCCAGTCGTCCGTCGTCATGATCGCCACCACCGTCACCGTGGTCGCCACCCATGACCTGTCAAAGGGCGTCATCCTGGGCGTGCTGCTCTCGGCGGTCTTCTTCATGCGCAAGGTCGGCAAGACCATCGCCGTGACCGAGATCGAGACCCCGGAGGAGGGCGTGCTGCGCTATCGCGTGACCGGCCAGCTATTCTTCGCCTCAGCCGATCTGTTCGCCGCCAGCTTCGAACACCACGGCCATCCCAAGCGCGTCGAGATCGACATGACCGACGCCCATCTGTGGGACCTGACCGGCGTCGCCGCCGTGGACAAGGTCGTTTTCCGCTATCGCCGCCAGGGCGCCCAGGTGGAGGTCATCGGCATGAACCAGGCCGCCCGAACCCTGGTGGATCAGGTGGGCCGGTTCGAGAAGGAACACCTGCCGACGGCGGCGGCCCACTAAGGGCGGCCTTGTGAAACAAGGCGTCTGTGAGGTCATGCAAAACGGCCCGCCCCGGAGCCAATGAAGGTTCGGAACGGGCCGTTTTCAGGCCTGCATCCAACCCGGACTTGGCCGCGCATACCGATGGTATATGGAGCGATTCGCGTCAAGCCCGATGAAGACTGATCAGGTCAATACGTCATATCCCTGATCTCAGCCCCAGGCTTCGACCGCCCCACGGCGGCGGACGGGCGCGGCGCTGGCCAACTGGGTGCGGGGCTCCGCCTCGGCCCGGCCGAACAGCCAACCCTGGCCGTATTCCACGCCGAGCGCCTTCAACTCGGTCACGACGCCTTCGGTCTCGATCATTTCAGCGATGGTCTCGAGCTTCATGGAACGGCACAGCTCCACGATATTGCGCAGCAAGTCGCGGCCCAATTCGTCCGTCTCGAGATCGCGCACCAGGGAGCCGTCGATCTTGACCGCATCGACCGTCAGCTTGCGGAGGTAGTCGTAGGAAGCGGCGCCGGAGCCGAAGTCGTCGATACAGACCTTGATCCCGGTTTCGCGCAGGGCGGCCAGGCGGCGGTTGGCCGCCTCTATGTCGGCCAGGGCTGACGTCTCGGTGACCTCGACGATCAGGCGTTTGCGCTCTGCCGGCGATCCGGCGGTCATGTGCAGCAACTGTTCGACATAGGTGTCGTCGCCCAGGGAGGATCCGGAGACGTTGATCGCCATCTTCAGCAGGCCGGCGCCCGGCGCCCGCATGCGTTTCAGCACCTTTTCGGCGACGGCGAGATCGAAGGATTCGATCAGATCCAGCTCCTCGGCCATGCGGATGGCGTTGGCCGGGCCGTTGTTGTTGGAGCTGAACCGCGCCAGGGCCTCGAAATGGTGGACCGAGCGAGAGGCGAGATGAACAATGGGCTGGTAGTGGACCTGGAACTCACGCGATTTGACCACGCTGCGGAAGGCCTCGGCGTCTCGGAAGGTGCGTTTCAGCGAGTCCGAGAAAGCGATCTGCGGATTGGCCAGGCCGTCATCCTTGAGGCAGCCTTCGATGGCGAACCGCATGGCGCGCAACACGCAAAGGGTGTCGGCGCCTTTGGGAACGCTGGAGATAAAGGACTCGGCGCCCAGGTCCACGCCTTCCGCGCGGCCAGCCTCGACGATCTCGGCCGCCAGGTCACGCGTGTCGCCGCTGGGACGCAGGACGGCGAAACGTTCAGGCGTGATCTGGGCGGCTGAGGAGCCCTGCGCGGCGGCGGACTGCAGCGTCGCCTCGATGCGGCGATACACCTTGTCGGCGACTTCGCCGCCGAGGCATTCGAGGCCTCTGATATCAAGAAAGGCCAGAGACAGACCTGGGGCGCCCTCGACGATACAGGCCGCCTGAGCCAGAAATCCTTCCGCATCCGACAGGGGCGGGGTCTCGACGTCCGCCAGTGCGATGGCGGGACCTTCATAGGAGATCGAGCAGGATATGGCGGGGGCCAGCTGAGGCAGGATGAAGGCCCGGAGCGAGGCGCGTCGAACCCGGTCCGTTCCGACGCGGATCAGGATCTGTGTGGCGGGACTGCGCCCGCCCGGCTTGGTGGCCAGCAGAGTTTCGACGGCCCCTGCGCCTTCATGCAGGAAATCGAGCAGCGGCTTGCCGGTCCACAGGGCGCCGACATCCTGGCCCGGAGACGGTCCGGCCCCCAAGGCGAAGGCCACGGATCCCTTGGCGTCGATCTCGACGAGCGCATCCGCAGATGCAAAGGCCAGACCCAGAAGACGAGCAGTCATCGACATGCCGACAGCATGCATGGCGGCGCTTAAAAAATCGGCAACGGCGACAACGACCGCGGTTGTCGAAACGCGCCGAAGTCAGGCCTTGCGGTTGAAGGCGACGGCGCGACCATCGCCCTGTGCGGCGCGGCCGTCGGCGGCATAGGCCGAGGCGGGCGTGCGGGCGGCGGCGACCTCATGGGCGATGGCGCGCACCAGGCCTTCCGATATCTTCCGCGCCGCCTCGACTGCGCTGGCATGGCGAGACAGAACGGCGTCAAAGGCGCGCGTGGCTTCGATCAACGCCATCCGATCGGTCGCCAGGCCGCCGCTGAGCAGGGCGGGATTGGCCTTCACATGGCCGGAGTCGCGACGATAGAGGTTGGCCATCTCCTGGGTCTCGGCCAGGCTGGCGGCGACGTCCTGGGGCCTGCCTTCTTCGAAGGCCCGCGTTTCGGCGGCCAGGCGATCCGTCAGGCGGCGCGTCAAGTCGAGCAACTGGCGGACGCGGGCGGTGGCGAGTTCGGCGTCGCTCATTGCGCGCCCTCCTGCATCTTCAGCATTTCGTTCATCACCGGCCCCGCCAGGCCGATGCCGCCCGCTGCGACCGTCTTCTTGGCCATCTCGTCCAGCAGGAAGCTGCGCCAGGTCGCTTCGCCCTGACCGCCGCCGAACAGGCCGTCGGTCGACAGGCCTTCGAACATCGGCTTCAGCATCTGCGACAGGAAGGACGCTTCGAAGGCCTCGGCGGTTTCCTTGATCTTGGCCTTGGTCGCATCGCCGACGCCGGCGGCCAGGCCCTGCACGGGGCGGATCAGGTCGGTAGGGACAGACAGGTCGGTCATGGTCACATCACCTCGATGTCGGCCTGCAGGGCGCCCGACGCCTTGATGGCCTGCAGGATGCTGATCATGTCGCGCGGGCTGACGCCCAGGGCGTTCAGGCCGTTGACCAGGGTGGACAGGCTGGTTCCACCGCCGACGATCCGCATCTGGGTGCCCAGATCCTCTTCGACGCTGACCTGGGAGTCGGGGATGACGGCGGTCTGGCCCTGGCTGAAGGGGGCAGGTTGACTGACGGACAGTTGTTCATCGACCGATATGGTCAGATTGCCCTGGGCGATGGCGACGCGCGAGATCCGCACCGCATCGCCCATGACGATGACGCCGTTGACCTCGTCGATGATCACCTTGGCCGGCGAATCGACCGTGACCGCCAGATTCTCCACGCGGCTGATGAAACCCGCCATGCCCAGCTGGCCGGGCGCGCGCAGGGTTACGACCGTGCCGTTCTCGGCCAGGGCCGTGCCGGGATAGGCGGCGTTGACCACGGCGGCGACGCGTTGGGCCGTGGTGAAGTCGGGGTTGCGGAGGTTCAGGCGCACCTCGTTCATATTGGACATCTCGAACCCGGTCTCGCGCTCGACCGAGGCCCCCGAGGCGATGCGGCCGGCGGTCGGCACGCCGCGCGTCACCGACGAGCCTGAACCGCCCGAAGCCGAGACGGCGCCGGTCTGAACCGAACCCTGGGCGACCGCATAGACCTGACCGTCGGCGCCCTGGAGGCTGGTGACGACCAGCGCCCCGCCCAGGAGGCTCTTGGCGTCGCACATGGATGAGACATTGACGTCGATGCGCGAGCCGGGCGTAGCGAAGGCCGGCAGCTCGGCCGAGACCATGACGGCGGCCATATTCTTGGTGTTGGCGTTGGCGCCGCGGATATTGACCCCGAGACGTTCGGTCATGCCTTCCAGCGATTGACGGGTGAAGGGGCAGTTGCGGAGCGAGTCGCCGGTTCCGTTCAGCCCCATGACCATGCCGTATCCGACCAGTTGGTTGCCGCGAACGCCCTCGACGGCGGCGATATCCTTGATTCGTGACTGGGCCAGGGCTGGAGACGCGACGAGGCCCAGCGCAGCAAAGGCGGTGAGAGGCGCGACAAGGCGGGCAAGCAGATTCTGCATCGGTCGGACGTCCCAAAGGCGTTTCATTCATTATGATGCGAAGATCGTGCCGTGGCTCAAGTTGCTGAAATAACTGACTTCGTTCTGTGGTGAGAGCGGGAGCGGCGGCAGTTTTTGCCTGGGCGTTAACCAAAAGGTCATTCCGTTCGCCAAAGGGTGGCCTCATGAGACGGAGCCTCCGCCGATGAAGGTCACAGGGACTACGGGACCCAGCGCGCCGACGGGCGGCAAGCCTGCGCGCGCCAGCGCCGGATTTTCGCTGGGCCAGACCGGCGCGACCGCCGCGCCGTCCGCCGCCTCCGCCAGTGCGGCGACATCGGGGGTCAATGACGTCTCGGCCCTGATGGCGCTCCAGGGGATCGAGGGACCGCTGGAGAAGCGACGCCGCGCGGTGAAACGGGGCGCAGGTCTGCTGGACCGGCTGGACGAGATGAAGATGGCCCTGTTGTCCGGCGAGCCGGACGAGGCCGTGCTGCAGCAACTCTCCCGGACGTTGCGCGAGGATCGGCCCGATGACGGGGATGCAGGACTGAACGACCTGCTGGACCAGATCGACCTGAGAGCATCGGTGGAACTGGCCAAGGCGGAGATGCGCCGCCGCAGCTCCGAAAGCTGAAAGCTTCAGTATTTCAAATCGGAGCGCGAAAACTGCGCGCCAAATGTCACGCGGTTCAACGCTTCGCCTAATCATGATCACGGAATCGCGAACGCCGTTGCCGGGACTCGCGGACCCCACTATACGGCCCATACGCCACAGGGGGGCGTGCTTAGAGAGCGTGAGTGCGATGAACGCTTTGGCGTCCGTTGTGTCCGACGAAACCGGTCCGTATCGGCCGTCTGACGACGAGCCGTTCATGAGTGAACGGCAGCTTGCCTATTTCAAGAAAAAGCTTCTGGACTGGAAGGACGACATCCTTCGAGAGTCCAAGGGCACGGTGGTCAATCTGAAGGCCGAGACCGAAAACCACCCCGATCTGGTGGATCGGGCTTCGTCGGAATCAGATCGCGCGCTTGAGTTGCGCACCCGTGATCGTCAACGCAAGCTGATCTCCAAGATCGATGACGCCCTGCGTCGGATCGAGGACGGGTCCTACGGCTATTGCGAGGACACCGGCGAACCGATCGGCCTGGGACGTCTCGAGGCCCGCCCGACGGCGACCCTGTCGGTCGAGGCCCAGGAACGCCACGAACGCCGCGAACGCGTCCACCGCGACGACTGATCTCAGACGGGCAAGGCCGGTTCGATGTCGGTCCGGCTGAAATCGTCGCCCTTGTAGAGCAGGGGCAGGTTGCGTTCCTTCGCCAGGGCGTAGGCGAAACAGTCGCCCAGGTTCAGCCTGGCTGGCGTGCGTTTGCCGAACCTTGTCTCGGCCTCCACCGCGATCCGCGCCGTCTCTCCGCCTGCGGCAGTGATCTCAATGCGAAGAGCATCCATCAGCGCGAGCAGACTTTGCTGGCCGTCGGGGCCGAGGACGCGGCGCGCGGCGACTGTCGTCTCCCAAAACCCGAGCGGCGACAACAGCGACGGTGTTTCAACCAGCAACTTTATAAAAGCGTCTGCCTCCGGCTCTCCGGCCAAGATGACGACCAAAGCCGACGCATCGACGACGATCATTTTGGAAGGCCGTCCTCGTCATAAAAATCGTCGTCCGTTGGCCATGTCGCCAATCTCGGCATCGCGCTGACGCGAGCCAGGATGGCTTCGACCGCCGCGCGACGATTCTCCCTGTCGTCGGAGGCTCGAGCCTCGTCCGCCGCGATGCGCTCAGCCAGCATCGTCTCCACCAGTTCGGTGATCGACTTGCCTTCGCTCTTGATGCTGTGGACGGCTCTCCAACCCACCGGCGGCGTTAGGCCTCCGGCAGAGCTGGAGGAGAGCCATGGGACAGG
>NZ_JBWKNX010000011.1:121661-125699 GCF_059415785.1 Brevundimonas sp. GW821-FHT10A07 | reverse complement strand
CTCGCCTGATGCGGTGAACATCAGGCGGGCGTCCCGGATCAGGGGAAATCTAACCGATCAGCGACAAACAAGGACAGGTCGCGCCAGCGATCAGGAGGGGGCGACTCTGAAAGTAGGGATGACCGACCCAGCGTCTGACACCGAGTCGCCCCCACCTGGCGCTCGCTGACGCTCCCGCCTGTCCTCCCCATTCGCCTTCGCGAATGGGGAGGTGAGCCAGCATCAGCGCTTGCGGGGCGTCAGGATGTCGCCCAGGCGGTCGGGGGTTCCCTCGATCCGTTCCAGGCGCGGGTAGCGCAGGCCGTCGTGGTAGGGCAGGGCGACGGTCTTGTACTGGTCGCCGTCCTTGACGATCAGGGTCACGGACACGGCCGGATCCTTGGCGGCGGTGACGGCGGCGGCGATGCGGTCAGGGTTGGAGGCCTGGCCGTTGACGGCGACGATCTCCATGCCCGGGGCAAGGCCGGCGTCGAAGGCGGGGCTGCCCCACTGAACGCTGCCGATGGCGTTGTTCTCGCCCGTCTGGAAGCCCAGCGAATAGGTGAAGTCGTTGCGCTTGAACTCCCCGAACAGGGTCTTCTGATAGGCGGTCGGGGTCTCGCCATAGGCCAGGCGCCAGCCGCCGCGCGTCAGGCCGTCCAGAGGCGCATGGGCGTCCGGGCCGGTGGCGTCGAGGCGGGTGCGCAGGAAGGTCGCCCAGTCGTTGGCCACGACGCCGTTCAGGGCCGCCACCACGTCCTCGAAGGTATAGGGTGCGGGTTCGAAACTGCCGTCCTGGACGCCGTAGAAGGCCTTGGCGAAATCATCCAGCGACTTGCGGCCGTTCGTCTTCTCTCGGATCGTCGTGTCGACGTCGAGCCAAATCAGCTGGCCTTCCGAATAATAGTCCTCGTTCCGCTGCCAGGACAGCCAGCCCTTGGGCCGGCGCTGGCTGATGATCGGGTCGTTGGTCGTGTCCTGAAGCGCGCGCCACTGACGGCCGACGCGGGCGTCATAGGTCGCGGCGGTCATGGCCAGGGACTCCATCGCCTGGTCCTTGGTCAGCAGACCCGAGCGGGCGGCGATCACCTGCCCGTAATACTGGGTCTGGCCTTCATAGACCCATAGCAGACTGTTCTGCATCGGGCTGTTGAAGTTCGGGACGTACTGGTCGGCGGGGCGACGCCATTTGCCGTCCCACGAGTGGTTCATCTCATGGCTGAGCAGGTCGCGGTCGCCCAGATGCGTGTCCCAGCCGGTGAAGAACTCCGGATCGACCGCATTCTCGGAACTGCGGTGATGCTCCAGACCAATGCCGCCCAGCTTGTCGCTCATGGAGATCAGGAAGTCGTAGTGGTCGAAATGGCGGGCGCCGTAGAGGCGGTCCATCTGGACTACGAGGTTGCGCAGGATCTGGATCTGCTCGTCCGTGGCTTCCAGACTCTTGGCCTCGTCGGCGACGATATTGGCGCGAACCGGAGAGCGGCCGCCGGGGTTGAGGTCGATCTGGCGATAGTGGAGGCCGGCGAAGACGGGACTATCGACCAGGACTTCCAGGTTGACCGGCTTGAAGGTCTGGAGGTCGCCGGTCTTGGTCTCGGGCTCCAGCGCCGTGCCGAATTGCCAGCCGGTCGGGAACTTGACCTTGGGCTGGACCATGATGTTCCGCGACCAGTGGCCGGCGGGATAGAGCAGCATCTTTTCCCACTGGATGTTCAGCATCTCGGGCGTCATCGTCACCCGGCCTTGGTTGCCGGTGGTGGGCGACAGGTGCTGCATCCTGATCTTCAGCTCGGTCGCGCCGGCCGGAACGGTGATGTGGTAGGCGAAGGGGGACAGGGTGTCGCGCACCCATTCCACGCGCTGACCATTCGCCGTGATCTCGATCCCCGCCAACTGCACGATGGGCCCCACGGGGCCGTGGTTGCCCGGCAGCCATTCGGGGAAGAACAGGGTCATCGGCCCCGCCTGGGCTACCGGAATGGTCTCGGTGACGCCGAAGACGTGCTGGGCCAGGTTGGTGGCGTCGATATCCAGGGCGATCACGCCCGGATAGGCGACGTCCCGCGCCTCGGGGATCGGCGGCTGGGGCGCGGGCAGGGCGGGCGGATAGGTCGAAGCCTGCTGCGCCAGGGCGGCGGGCGCGGCCGAGACCAGCAGAAGGGCGAGGCCGGCGGCGCTCAGGCGGGATCGGATCATTGACGAGGTCTCATGCCGCTTGGGGAGGTTGCGACAGTCCGCCGCAGCGGCGGGGGCGTCAAGCCGGCGATGTCGGACTTTGGCGAAAACAGTCCGACGGGGGTAAGCCGGTGCAGGAATCGAGCCGGGAGTTCAAACCGACGCCGTCGTCGCGGGTCGCGCAAAAGGCTTAAGCGAGGTCCGGCGGCTTCCTGCCGTTGCCCGACTCCGCGCGGGCGGGTAGAGCGTTCGGCTTCTCCCGCCCAGCCGAAGTTTCAGACCATGCACGATATCCGAGCCATTCGCGAGAACCCCCAGGTTTACGTGGCCGGTTGGTCGTCGCGCGGGGTGGACGAGGCCGACGGGCTGGTGGCGGACATCCTGCGGCTGGACGCCGAACTGCGCCACGCCCAGACCACGGGCCAGGACGCCCTGGCCAAGCGCAACGCCGCCTCCAAGCTGATCGGCGCCGCCATGGGCAAGAAGGACATGGCCGAGGCCGACCGGCTGAAGGCCGAGGTCGAGGCGCTGAAGGGCGATATCGCGGCGGCGGCCGAGGTCGAGGCGCGCGTCGGCAAGGAACTGCGCGACCTGCTGGCGGGGTTGAAGAACCTGGCGGCCGAGGACGTGCCGGACGGCGAGGACGAGGCGGGCAATGTCGAGGTCTCGCGCTGGGGAACGCCGCGCGAGGGCGGCCCGGCCAAGGATCACGCCGACCTGGGCGAGGCCCTGGGGATGCTGGACTTCGAGGCGGCGGCGAAGATGTCGGGCGCCCGGTTCGCGGTGCTGAAGGGTCAGCTGGCCCGGCTGGAACGGGCCGTCGGGCAGTTCATGCTGGACCTGCAGACGGACCAGCACGGCTATCTGGAAGTGAACCCGCCGCTGCTGGTGCGGGATGAGGCGATGTTCGGGACCGGGCAGTTGCCGAAGTTTGAAGAGGATCTCTTCCAAACTTTTGGCGTTGATTGGGACGCTGTGAAAGAGGAGCGTTCATCCGGATTAGACTTGTTCTTTGCCGCTCAAAGGCTGGCAAAAGAGCATAAGGCGATAAAACTTTCTGAGGGAGGAACTGACGAGGACTGGGCGAACACCTTTATGGAGCAGGTGCAGCCGTATCTTGATCAGGTGAAGACCCAAGAGGATGACCGCATCCTAAATCTAATTCGGCGTGGTGAGCTATCAGAGCGCCGCTACCTCATCCCCACCGCCGAGGTCTCCCTGACCAATCTCGTGCGCGAGACCATCCTGTCCGAGGACGACCTCGCCACGCCGATGCGGATGACGGCGCTGACGCCCTGTTTCCGGGCCGAGGCGGGGTCGGCGGGGCGGGATACGCGCGGGCTGATCCGCCAGCACCAGTTCTCCAAGGTCGAGATGGTGTCGATCGCGCGGCCGGAGGACTCCGACGCCGAGCACGAGCGGATGACGGCCTGCGCCGAGGCGGTGCTGAAGGCGCTGGAGCTGCCGTTCCGGCGGATGCTGCTGTGCAAGGGCGACATGGGCTTCTCGGCGCAGAAGACCTTCGACCTGGAGGTCTGGCTGCCCAGCCAGGGGACCTATCGCGAGATCAGCAGCTGCTCGAACTGCGGCGACTTCCAGGCGCGGCGCATGGATGCGCGGTTCAAGCGGGCCGGCGAGAAGAAGACCGAGTTCGTCCATACGCTGAACGGGTCGGGTCTGGCGGTCGGGCGGACCCTGGTGGCGATCATGGAGAACTATCAGCAGGACGACGGGCGGATCGCGGTGCCGACGGTGTTGCAGCCCTATATGGGAGGTTTGACCCATGTGGGCGCCTAATCCTCCCCCCTTGGGGGAGGGGGACCGCGAAGCGGTGGAGGGGGCCTGCCGCCCCCGTGACGGTTCCGCCTTGGGCCCCCCAGG
>NZ_JBWKNX010000011.1:0-121651 GCF_059415785.1 Brevundimonas sp. GW821-FHT10A07 | reverse complement strand
CCCCCCCCCCCCCCCCCCCCCCCCCCCCCCCCCCCCCCCCCCCCCCCCCCCCCCCCCCCCCCCCCCCCCCCCCCCCTGCCGCCCCCGTGACGGTTCCGCCTTGCCCCCCTCTGGCGCGCTATGCGCGCCTGTCTCCCCCCAAGGGGGGGAGATGGCATGAGAATCCTCCTGACAAACGACGACGGGATCGAGGCGGAAGGTCTTGAATCCCTTGAGCGGATCGCGCGGACGCTGAGCGACGACATCTGGGTGTGCGCGCCCGCCGTCGAGCAGTCGGCCAAGGGGCGGGGCATCACCCTCAGCGAGCCGCTGCGGGTGCACAGGCACGGCGAGCGGCGGTTCTCGGTGACGGGAACGCCGACCGACTGCGTCATCCTGGCGGTCAACGACCTGATGCCGGAGCGGCCGGACCTGGTGCTGTCCGGCGTGAACCGGGGGCATAATATCGGCGAGGACGTCAGCTATTCCGGCACGGTGGCGGGCGCGCTTCAGGGCATGGCCTTCGGCATCCGCTCCATCGCCCTGAGCCAGAGCCTGGAGCGGTTCCACGACGAGGTGGTGGCCCACTGGGAGACGGCCGAGGCCTTCGCCCCGGCCATCATCAACAAGCTGCTGGACCAGAAATGGGCGCCGGGCGTGGTGATGAACCTGAACTTCCCCAATCTGCCGCCGGAACGGGTCGAGCAGATCGAGGTGACGACCCAGGGCTTCCGCGACGTGGGCGAGATGCACGCGGTGCGGCGCACCGACCTGCGCGGGCGCGACTATTACTGGATGAGCTTCCGCGGCGAGAAGCAGGAGCATGCCGAGGGCACCGACCTGAGGGCCATCGAGGCGGGGCGGATCTCGGTCACGCCGCTGCACATCGACCTGACGCACATGGCCAGCGTCCATGACCTGAAGAAGGTGCTGGGCGGGGCGCCGCCGAAGAAGACGGAGCGCGCTGCGTGATGAGGCCGGCTGTCTCGCGGCCCCTCCACCACGACGCAAGGGCGTCGCGGTCCCCCTCCCCCAGGGGGGGCGGAAAATGAACCTGCACGACGACCGCGCCGGACGGCTGATCCTGTCGCTGCGCCAGCAGGGGGTGACGGACCCCCGGGTGCTGGCCGCGATGGAGAGCATCGACCGCGCGGTCTTCGTGCACGAGAAATTCCTGGACCAGGCCTGGGAAGACCAGGCCCTGCCCATCGACTGCGCCCAGACCATCAGCCAGCCCTATATCGTCGGCCTGATGACCCAGGCCCTGGACGTCCAGCCCCGCCACCGGGTGCTGGAGATCGGCACCGGCAGCGGATACCAGTGCGCGGTGCTGAGCCGGCTGGCCCGCTATGTCTATTCGGTGGAGCGGTATCGCAGCCTGCTGGTCGAGGCGGAGGCGAAGCTGCGGACGCTGGAGATCGACAATGTCATCACCAAGCACGGCGACGGCGGCCTGGGCTGGATCGAACAGGCGCCCTTCGATCGCATCATGGTGACGGCGGCGTCTCCGGCCGAGCCGACCGAACTGTTGAAACAGTTGAAGCCGAACGGTGTTCTGGTGGCGCCCGTTGGCCGGACCTCGGTGCAGATGCTGCACCGCTATGTCGGTCAGGGCGACGGGTCGTTCCGGCGCGAGAGCCTGACGGAAGTGCGGTTCGTGCCCCTGGTCGAGGGGACGGCGAAGGAGGGGTAGGTAGGCGTGAGTGGTGAATCGTGAGTCGTGACTGAATGTCGTCTGCTCGATTTACCTCACGAGTCACGTCTCACGAGTCACGCCGTTAACCTTCTCGCCCAATTTTGGCGATGATTGAAGGCTTGGCTTAAGGGGCGCAAGCGGGCACACCGGGCGGGCAGTTTAACCATCTAAGGAGCGGCCGGTGGCGGTGATATCGGGCTGGATCAGAGCGGTTGTAATCGCGGGGGCGTCGCTGAGCGCGGCGGCCTGTATGACCTATCCGTCCGAGCCGCAGTATTCGACGCGACCGACGGTGGGCGGGCAGGGCGCCTATCCGCCGCCGGCGCAGCAAGGTCCGTATGGTCAGCCGACCTCTCCGCAGGCTCAGCCTTATCCGCAGCCGCAAGCGACGGCGCCGGTCGGCCAGGTGGATGGGGGATATCTGCCGCCGCCGGTCGCGGTGACGCCGACGCAGCCGCCCTATGCTCCGCCTGCGCCCTCCTATCCGACCCCCTCGGGCGTGGTCACGCCGGGCGCCGCCTATGAGATCCAGCCGGGCGACACGATTTCTGGCGTCGGGCGGCGGTTCCAGACGCCGGTCCAAACCCTGATCGACCTCAACGGCCTGGGGCCGCGCGGCGCGATCACGACAGGCCAACGAATCATTCTTCCCGATGCGGCGGTCGATACGGGCCGCGATCCCTATGCGACTGGGCCTTCGCCGGCCGGAGTTCTGGTGCCGAACAGCGGCATGGCCCCGCCGCCGCCGCCGCCGCCTTCGGGCAACGCCGCGCTTCCGGCTCAAACCCGTCCGACGGCCCCGGCGGCGGGCGCGGCTCGCCCGCCGGTCAGCGCCGCGCCTTCCGCGACGCCCGTTGCGGGCGGTCCCATCGCCCTGTTGTGGCCGGTGCGCGGCGATATCCTGCGGCGGTTCGGCCCGGTCGGGATGGGCGAGCGCAACAACGGGATCAACATCGGCGCCTCGGCCGGCGCCTCGGTCGTGGCCTCGGCCGGGGGGCGCGTGGCCTATGTCGGCGACGATCTGGTGGGGCAGGGGCTGACGGTGCTGGTGGTCCACAACGGCGGCTGGCGCACCGTTTACGGCCATCTGGGTTCGGCGACGGTGAAGGACGGCGACGATGTCCGTGCGGGCCAGCAGATCGGCACGGTCGGTCTGACGGCCGGCGACGGACGCCCGTCGATCCATTTCGAAACCCGCCAGATGCGCGGCGACGACCCGGTCGCGGTCGATCCCCTGACCGTATTGCCACGCTGAACGTTTAGCCGCGTTGCAATCCGCGAGACGGAGCCCTAGGTTCCGCGCCTCGTTTTAATGGGGGCCGGCGAGGGCTGTCCCCCTTGTGTTCGGAGACTACCCATGGGCGCCCCAGCTGACGGCGGCATGATGGCCGTGATCATGCAGTTCCTGCCGATCGTCGCCATCTTCATCCTGTTCTACTTCCTGCTGATCCGTCCGCAGCAGAAGCGCGCCAAGGAACATGCGGCGGCCATCGGCGCCGTGAAGCGCGGCGACACCGTCGTGCTGTCCAGCGGCATGATCGGCAAGGTGACCCGTGTCGAAGAGGCCGAGGTCAATGTCGAGATCGCGCCCAGCGTCAATGTGCGCGTCGTCAAGACGATGATCGCCGAGGTGCGTAACCGCACCGCCATCGCCGCCAACGATTCCAAGGCCTGATACTTCGCGTATCGCTGAACCGAGACCGCCCTCATGATTCAGCTCTCGCGCTGGAAAGTCATCCTCGTCGTCGCCTCGGCGATCCTCGGCTGCCTGCTGGCCTTCCCCAACCTGCTGAGCTCGGCTCAGCGGGAGGCGCTGCCCGGCTGGCTGCCGAAGAACGCCCTGAACCTCGGGCTCGACCTGCAGGGCGGGTCGTATCTGCTGCTGGAAGTCGATGTGCCGGCGATGCGCGAAAAGCGCGTCACCAACCTGATCGAGGATGTACGGGTCACGCTGAACGGCGAGGGGATCGCCACCAACGGCTTCCAGCGCGAAGCCGGCGGGGTGATCGTGACCCTGGCCAATCCGGGGCAACAGACGGCGGCCTTCGAGGCCCTGCGCCAGCTGGCCGGGGCCGCGGGCCCCTCGGGGCAGGTCGAGCGCACCGCGACGCGTGTAGGCGGCGACCGGATCCGCTTCGCCTACACCGACACGGCCCTGGCCGGCATGGGAGCGACGGCGGTGGACCAGTCGATCGAGGTGGTGCGCCGCCGGATCGACAGCCTGGGCACGCGTGAACCCTCCATCACCCGCCAGGGCGCCGACCGGATCGTGGTCCAGGCCCCGGGCGAGAGCGATCCTCGCAAGCTGGAAGAAGTGATCGGCCAGACGGCGCAGCTGACCTTCCAGATGGTTGATACCGAGAATTCGGTGACGGACGCCATGGCCGGACGGGTTCCGCCGGACGCCGAATTGCTGGTGGACGAGCAGGGCACGCCCTATCTGGTCAAGAAGCGGGTGCTGGTCTCGGGCGAGAACCTGACGAGAGCCTCGGTCGATGCTGACCAAAGCGGTCGGCCTGCTATCGGCTTCCGCTTCGATGGCGCGGGCGCTCGCCGGTTCGGCGAGGCGACGTCCGCCAACATCGGCAAGCCCTTCGCCATCATCCTGGACGGCAAGGTCATCTCGGCGCCGCGCATCAACAGCGCCATCACCAACGGGTCGGGCATCATCGAAGGCCAGTTCTCGATCCAGGAAGCCGCGACGATGGTGAACCTGCTGAACGGGGGCGCGCTGCCGGCGCCGCTGAACGTCGAGGAACGCCGGACGGTGACGGCCGAATTGGGCGCGGACGCCGTGGCGGCGGGCGCCCTGTCGACCGCCGTCGGCTTCGCCATCATCGTGGTCTTCATGATCCTGGCCTACGGCTTCCTGTTCGGTGGCGTGTCGGTCATCGGCCTGGTGCTGAATGGGGTGCTGATCGTGGCGGCCATGTCGCTGACCCAGGCGACCCTGACCCTGCCGGGCATCGCCGGTCTGATCCTGACCTTCGCCGTGGCCGTGGACGCCAATGTGCTGATCTATGAGCGGATGCGTGACGAGGCCCGGTCGGGCCGCAGCGTGATCGCCAGCATGGACGCCGGCTTCTCCAAGGCCTGGGGCACGATCCTGGACGCCAACGTCACCACCCTGGTGGCGGCGGCGATCATGTTCATCTTCGGCGCCGGTCCGGTGCGCGGCTTCGCCTGGACGCTGAGCATCGGCGTCTTCACCTCGGTGTTCTCGTCGGTTCTGGTGGCCCAGGTGCTGCTGGCCTACTGGCTCAAGACCGCCAAGCCCAAAAAACTGCCGATCGCGGAGTGATGGCGATGCGTGGATGGCCCTTCATCAAACTGCTGCCGCAGAAGACGAATTTCCATTTCGTCAAATACGCCCGGTTCGCCGCGGTGCTGTCGGTGGTTCTGTGCGTCGCCTCGATCGTGGCGTGTTTCGTTCCCGGCCTGAACATGGGCATCGACTTCCGGGGCGGCGCTTCGATGGAGGTGTCCAAGCCGGCCGGTCAGGCTATTGAGCTGGATCGGGTGCGCGAGGCCGTGAACGGCCTGGACCTGGGCGACGTCCAGGTGCAGGGCATCGCCCGCCGCGACACCAATGTGGATGACGGCTCGACCGCCATCCTGCGCTTCCAGGTGCCGGAAGGCCGCGACCAGACCCAGGTGGTCAACCAGGTCGAGACCGCCATCAACCAGACCGTGGGCGAGGTGCAGTATTCGGGCGTCAGCGTCGTCGGCTCCAAGGTCTCGGGCGAGCTGTTCACCTCGGGCCTTCTGGCCCTGGGCGTCGCCATCGGCCTGATGTTCCTCTACATCTGGTTCCGGTTCGAGCCGCAGTTCGGCTTCGGCGCCGTGATCGGCCTGCTGCACGACGTGGTGCTGACCTTCGGGCTGATCGTGCTGTTCCGGCTGGAGTTCAGCCTGAACATGGTCGCCGCCATCCTGACCGTCATCGGCTATTCGATGAACGACACCGTGGTGGTGTTCGACCGTCTTCGCGAGAACCTGCGCAAGTATAAGACCATGCCATTGCGTGAGGTGATCGATCTGTCTCTGAACGAGACCCTGTCGCGGACCATCATCACCGGCGTGACCGCCGTCATGGTGCTGGCGGCCCTGGCGATCTGCGGCGGCGAGGCCCTGTTCGGCTTCTCGATCGCCCTGATGTTCGGCATCGTCATCGGCACCTATTCGTCGATCTATGTCGGCGCGCCGATCATCCTGCTGTGGGGCGTCAAGCGGGGCGCCCTGGCCGACGACGCCAAGCCGATCAAACTGGGCATGGCCAGCCGACCCTGATCATTGCATCCTCTCCCGGAAACGGGGGAGGGCGTGATGAGGCGAAGGTTCGTGCTGGCGGCGATGTTGCCGGCGTTTCTGGCGCTTGGCTTGGGCGTGGGCGCCGAGGCCCAGACCCATGTTGGCAAGGACGCCTATCAGGGACTGCACTGGTCGGTCGCCGCACCCCAGGGCGCGTCCTGGATCCTGGTCTGTCGATTTCGCCCTGTGACGGTCTGGGTCAGTCCCTATGAGCGGGACCGCTGGATGAACATCATGACTCAGGAGGGCCGAGGCGGCGATCATGGCCGCCTGCCCGGCGACAACGGCCGCTGCACCCTGACCAAGACCGGCGGCGAGGGCTCGGTCGGGATCGCCCTGGTCAAGAACGGCGTGGCGACGTCGGCGGGCACGCGCGATCAGGCGAACCCGGCGAAGGTGACGGTGTTCTGACCTGTCGGTCGCGTTAGGGCGGGTGTAACCTCCAGGTTGTTAGGTGTCCGTCAGATTGGGAGGCGGGCATGGGCTTGAAAGCGCTTTGCGAGGATATCGTCGCCAAAGGCGAGGTCGGTCCGGAAGACGTTCTTGCGCTGCGACGCGAGGTGTTCGGGGAGATCACGGTCACCCAGAACGAGGTTGAGGCCCTGTTCGTCATTGACGAGGGGGCGCAGCGTCAGTCGAAGGAATGGCGTGAGTTCTTTCTGGAGGCTCTGACCGACTGGCTGGTGAGCCAGCAAGAGGCGGTCGGCTATGTCACTGAGGCCCAGGCTGACTGGCTGATCGCGCGGATCATGGCCGACCGACGGCTGCGCGACGGAACGGAGATCGAGCTCGTCGTCCGTGTTCTGGAACTGGCGGATGCGGCCCCGGCGTCCCTGGCCGCGTTTGGCCTGTCGCTGGTGACGCGGGCTGTGGTCGAGAATGACGGGATCATCAGCGCTGATGAAGTGGCGCGGTTGCGGCGGCTGGTGTTCGCGCCGTCCGGTCCGGGGCGTCTGGCGGTTTCGCGCGAGGAAGCCGAGGCCCTGTTCGACCTGAACGACGCCACACGCGGCGCGGCGAACGATCCGGCCTGGACGGACTTCTTCATGCGCGCGGTCGCCAATGCCGTGACGGCCTCGGCCGGCTGGGTTGCGCCTGGACGCGAGGAGGCGCTGCGGCGGGAACATTGGCTCGCGGACCTGGACGACGGCATCTTCCGAGAGATGGAGGAAAGGTTCGGGCAGAGGCCCAGCCCGAATGAAATCGTCGGCTCTGCCGCCTATGCGGCGCGGGTGATGGCTTGGGGGTTACAACAACCCCGTGCTGAGCACGTTTTTTCGGATCGGCTGGCGGAGACGAGGCGCGCCGCTGCGACCAGTGCTCCCGTAGATCAGGGCGAGGCGCGCTGGCTGGTCGATCGGATTGGTCGCGACGGCGACTTTGACGACAACGAGCGGGCTCTGATCGCCTTCCTGAAAGAGATCGCGCCGACGACGGACGATGCGTTGCGGCCGCTGATCGATCGACTGGCGGATTGAACGAAGAAGGGGAGGCCGAAGCCTCCCCTTTGGGTCGTCAGCGTAGCGAGGCGGCGAAGCGCTGGATGCGGGTGCAGGCTTCTTCCAGCACGGCGTCGGAGGTGGCGTAGCTGATGCGGAAATAGGGCGACAGGCCGAAGGCCTCGCCCTGGACCACGGCCACGCCCTCGGCGTTCAGCAGTTCGGCGGCGAAGGTGCTGTCGCCGTCGATGACCACGCCCGATTCCGTCGTCTTGCCGATCAGGCCGGCGATGGACGGATAGACGTAGAAGGCGCCCTCCGGCACAGCGCAGGTGAGGCCGGTCGCCTGGTTCAGCATGGACACGACCAGGTCGCGGCGCTTCTCGAAGGCGGCCTTGCGCTCGGGGATGAAGTCCTGGGTTCCGTTCAGGGCCTCGACCGCCGCCCACTGGCTGATGCTGGTCGGGTTGGAGGTGGTCTGGCTGGCCACCTTGCGCATCAGGTCGATCAGCGCCTTCGGGCCGCCGGCGTAGCCGATGCGCCAGCCGGTCATGGCATAGGCCTTGGACACGCCGTTGACCGTCAGGGTGCGATCGATCAGGTCGGGCGCGACCTGGGCGATAGTGGTGTAGTCGAAGTCGCCATAGACGAGGTGCTCGTACATGTCGTCGGTCAGCACCCAGACGTGCGGGTGGCGACGCAGCACGTCGGCCAGGGCCAGCAGCTCCGCCTGGGTGTAGGCGGCGCCGGTCGGGTTGGACGGGCTGTTCAGGATCAGCCACTTGGTGCGGGGCGTGATCGCGGCCTCCAGCACCTCGGGACGCAGTTTGAAGCCGTCCTTCTCCTCGCCGACCACGGTGATGGGCTCGCCGCCGGCCAGCAGCACCATGTCGGGATAGGAGACCCAGTAGGGGGCGGGCACGATGACCTCGTCGCCGGGGTTCAGGGTGGCGACCAGGGCGTTGAAGATGACCGGCTTGCCGCCGGGGGCGACGTGGATCTGCGACACGTCATAGTTCAGGCCGTTCTCGCGCGCGAACTTGGCCACGATGGCCTTCTTCAGCTCGGGCATGCCGTCGGCGTCGGTGTATTTGGTTTCGCCGCGATGGATCGCGTCGATGGCGGCCTGTTTGATATTCTCGGGGGTGTCGAAGTCCGGCTCTCCGGCGCCGAGGCCGATCACGTCGCGGCCCTCGGCTTTAAGCTTCCGGGCCTGGGCGGTCACGGCGATGGTGGCCGAGGGCTTGACGCGGGCGAGGGCGGAAGATTGCAGGCTGGACATGGGTATCCCGTCGATCTTGGAAGGTTCGTGCCGGGGAAGGCGAGGTTCCTTACGCGCCGTCGCCGTTCGGGACAATCCGCCGACGCTCGCTAATCGCCGGACAGGATGATAAGCGGCGCACCTGATGCGCTGGATCATCGATTTCCTGTCGAACATGGAGGCGCGTCGCTGGCGCGCCGTGCTGGCGACGGCCCTTCTGCTGGGCGCCATGATCGCCCTGTTCGCCGTGGGCAAGAGCCAGTTGGGCCTGGACGCCGAGGTGAGGCTGGAGGCCTGGCTGGGCGGGTTCAGGCATGGGCCTTGGGGACTGCCGGCCGCCATCGTCGTCTTCACAGTCGCGGCCTTCTTCGGGGCGCCGCAGTTCATCCTGATCGCCGCCTGCGTCGTGGCCTTCGGGCCGTGGTTCGGGTTTCTGTACAGCTGGATCGCCACGGTCGCCTCGGCCGCCGTCACCTATTGGATGGGGCGCGGGCCGACGGCGCGCCTGCTTGAACGGCACGGGGGCAGGACGGTGGGGCGGCTGACCCGGTTCGTGGGTCAGAACGCCTTCTACGCCAGTTTCATGATCCGCAACGTGCCGTCGGCGCCCTTCATCGTCGTCAACATGGCGTTCGGCGCGGCGCGGGCGTCGTTTCCCGGCTTCCTGGCCGGTTGTGCGCTCGGAGTGCTGCCCAAGACGGCCCTGGTGGCCTTCTTCGGCGGATCCTTCATGACGGCGGTCAGCGGCGACGGGATCTGGACCTCGGCCATACTGGCGGGCGTGGCCCTGGCCTGGCTGGCTCTGATGCTGGGTGTTCGCGAATGGGTGAAGCGGCGCGAAGTCGCGCGCGGCGACTGATCCGGCAAGCGAAAGGCAGCATGTTTCACAGGCTGTTTCCCACCCTCATGACGCTAACGTGAACACCCCCAAGCGCGGCTGTTCCACAGGGTTGGGGGTGAACTTGGATACGGTGCGCTAAGGGGGTTGTATTCCCTGTTTCATACGGGCACACGGGCCAACGGTAGACGTGGCGAAGACGATCAGGAAGCTGTCCGACAAGGGGATGTCAGGGCAGCGGGGCGTCGCCAGGTCAACTGCGAAACTGACGCCCTCGGTCAAAGAACAACGGTATCGATTCCCATGAGCTTTTCCCTTTTCGGCGCGATCTCCAACGACATCGCGATGGACCTGGGCACCGCCAACACCCTGATCTACATGAAGGGCAAGGGCATCGTCCTGAACGAGCCTTCGGTCGTGGCCCTGCGCAATGTCGGCGGACGCAAGATCGTCCACGCCGTAGGCATAGAGGCCAAGCAGATGTTGGGCCGCACCCCGGGCCACATGGAAGCCATCCGCCCGATGCGTGACGGCGTCATCGCTGACTTCGAAGTCGCCGAAGAGATGATCAAGCACTTCATCCGCAAGGTGCATAACCGCAAGGGCTTCGTGAACCCGAAGATCATCGTCTGCGTGCCGTCGGGCGCCACGGCGGTCGAGCGTCGCGCCATCAACGACTCCTGCCTGAACGCCTCGGCCCGCCGCGTGGGCCTGATCGACGAGCCGATGGCCGCCGCGATCGGCGCCGGCCTGCCGATCCACGAACCGACCGGCTCGATGGTCGTCGACATCGGCGGCGGCACGACGGAAGTGGCCGTTCTGTCGCTGTCGGGCATCGTCTATTCGCGTTCGGTCCGCGTCGGCGGCGACAAGATGGACGACAGCATCATCAGCTATATGCGTCGCAACCATAATCTGCTGATCGGCGAGACGACCGCCGAGCGCATCAAGAAGGACATCGGCACCGCTCGTATTCCGGCCGACGGCGAAGGCCTGTCAATCGAGGTCAAGGGCCGCGACCTGATGCAGGGCGTGCCGCGCGAGGTCCGCATCTCGGAACGCCAGGCCGCGGAAGCCCTGGCCGAGCCGGTGACCCAGATCATCGAGGCCGTGAAGGTCGCGCTGGAAGCCACCCCGCCGGAACTGGCCGCCGACATCGCCGACAAGGGCATCATGCTGACGGGCGGCGGCGCCCTGCTGCGCGGCCTCGACATCGAGATCCGCGATCATACCGGCCTGCCGGTCTCGGTCGCCGACGATCCGCTGTCGTGCGTCGCCATCGGTTGCGGCCGCGTCCTGGAACATCCGCGCTGGATGAAGGGCGTGCTCGACTCGGCGCTCTGATCAATTCGTCTGCAGCCGGGTGAGAACCTGGCTGCAAATCCTTTCGGGCCTTCGCGATCAACGGTTCCATTCTGGCCCCGATTTTGCGATAGGCAGGCATGACGGCAGGGGCGCCTGCCGATTCCAACCCCTTATGTGGAAGGTCGCCCGTGGCGTTTCGCGACGGCCCTTTTGAAAACCTGAAGGTGCCGCTGGCCTGGACCGCCGCGGTGGTCGCAGTCGTGGCCATGGCGGGCGCGGCTCTTCTTCTTGTCAGCGATCGCACGACGCCGGACGGCGGCTCCAGCTATGGCGCGGCGCGGGGGGCTGCGGCCTCTGTGACCGGGCCGGTCAGCGGCGTCTTCGCCGCGCCGGTGCGCTGGGTCGGCGCCGTCACCGATTACATCGGCGGGTATTTCTTTGCAGTGTCCGAGAACCGGAGACTGAGGGCCGAGGTCGCGGAGTTGGAGCCCTGGCGCGACCAGGCCATCGCATTGAAGAACGTCAACGCCCGTTATGAAGCCATGCTGGGACTGCGGACCGAGCCGGCCGTGCCCATGGTCACGGCGCGCGCCATTTCAGATGCCCGCGGCCCCTTCAATCGCGCCAAGCTGGTGGATGTGGGCGCGTCGAAAGGCGTGCGGATCGGCAATCCGGTTATTAACGAGCACGGTCTGATCGGCCGCGTCACCGGCGTCACCGGCGGCGTCAGTCGGATGGTGCTGTTGACCGACGTCGCGTCCCGTACGCCGGTTCTGGTGGACCGCACCGATGCCCGCGCCCTGCTGACCGGCGACGGCAGCGACAACCCCCGGCTGGAGTTCGTGCGCGGGGCCGGTTCTGTGCAGGCGGGCGACCGGATCCTGAGTTCCGGCGATGGCGGCGGCCTGCCGCGCGGCATTCCCATCGGCGTGGCGGCCAAGGGGATCGACGGCAGCTGGCGCGTGAAACTGTTCAGCGATCGCGGCGCCATCGACTATGTCCGGGTTCTGCTGTTCCAGGACTTCGGCCAACTGATCGATCCGAATGCGCTCAATGCGCCGCCCCTGGCCGGCTTGACCACGGCGCCTCCGCCGAACGCTGAACAGGCGGGCGCCATCGGCGACGCGGCAGCACGCCGTCAGGCGGCCGCGGAGGCCCAAGCGGCACGGGCGCGCGCCGCCGCCGCCGTCGCCGCGACACCGCCTGCAACAACACCGGCGGCGCCTCAAGCGCGTCCCGTTCAAACTCGTCCGGCGCAACCTCGACCCGCCGCCGAGGCGCCATCGGCGGCGATGTCTCCACAACCAACGCCCGCACAGGCGCCGGAGGGCGCGACGTGAGACGTCCGGTCGCGGTCCGCGTCGTCGGACCTCTGCAATGGATCGTCTATCCGGCCCTTGCGGTGATCGCCGCCACCATCATCTTCGCCACGCCTGTGCAACTGTTCGGCTTGATGCTGCCTGAGCCGGTGTTTCCGATGGTGCTGGCCTTCGCCTGGCCGCTGATCCGGCCGTCGATGACGGCGCCCGCAGTACTCTTCGGGCTTGGTCTGTTCCTGGACCTGTTCTGGAACGGACCTCTGGGCCTTTGGGCTCTGTGTCTGATGGGCGTCTATGTCGTGATCCTCTTGTCGCGCAATCTGCTGGCTGGGCATGAGGGGGTGATCCGCTTCGCCTGGTATATGGCCTGCACCCTGGCCGCCTTCCTGGTCGCCTATGTGATCGTGGCGGTGAGGGCGGGCAATCCGCCGGCGATCCTGGCCCTGATCGGCCAGATTCTGCCGACCCTGATCCTGTATCCGATCGCCGACTGGATGCTGGAACGGTTCGACGACGGGGATATCCGGTTCCGATGAGCGGCGAACCCTCCATCTTCTTCGCCGACGTCAACGAGCGCCAGGGCTCCTTCTTGCGCCGCACCTTCGTGTTCGGCGGGCTGACGGCCCTGGGGGTCACGGCCCTGGTGGGGCGGCTGGCCCAGCTTCAGGTCGTCCAGGCCCAGGAATATGCGACCCTGTCGTCGCAGAACCAGTTCAACTTCCGCATGGTCCCGCCGCCGCGCGGCCTGATCAAGGACCGCAACGGCGTGGTCATCGCCGGCAACCGGCCCAGTTTCCGGGTGCTGGTGGTCCGTGACGAGACCAAGGATCTGGACCAGACGCTGGACCTGCTGGGCCGGCTGCTGCCCGATACCCTGGAGCGCCGACGGGCCATCATCCGTGACGTCAACGCCTCGTCCAAGTTCAACCCGGTGCCGGTCAAGAGCGACCTGACCTGGGAAGAATTCGCCAAGGTCAACCAGTACGCCAACGAACTGCCCGGCGTCATGGCCGACATGAACGAGGCCCGCTACTATCCGTTCGGCGGCGCCTTCGCCCATGTGATCGGCTATGTCGCCAAGGTGAACGACCGCGACGTCAAGGCTATCCGGGACAAGGGAGAGACGGTCCCTCCGCTGCTGTTCAACCCCAGTTTCCGCATTGGCCGTCAGGGAGTCGAGAAGGCTCTGGACGAAGCCCTGCGCGGAGAGCCAGGCGGCAATCGCGTCGAGGTGGATGCACGCGGACGTGTGGTGGCCGAGGACGTCGGTGGGTCGCGTCCCGCTGTGCCCGGCAAGGAAGTCGTGTTGACCCTGGACGCCGACGTTCAGAACCGGGCGCTGGAGGTGTTCGGCGAAGAGTCCGGCGGTTGCGTGGTGATGGACGTCCGCAACGGCGACATCCTCTGCATGGTGTCCGCGCCCTCGTTTGACCCCAACATGTTTGTTGGCGGTATTCCCTCCAACGTCTACAGCGCCCTACGCGATTATGAGCGCAAGCCGCTGCTCGACAAGGCCATCGGCGGCGTCTTTCACCCCGGGTCGACGTTCAAACTGACAACCTCGCTGGCCTTGCTGGAGGCTGGGGTCGATCCTGACGAGCGGGTGGTCTGCACCGGCGGCTATCGCTTCGGGTCACGGACTTTCCGCTGCTGGAAACCCGGCGGCCACGGCCCCATGAACATGCATGATGCGATTAAGACGTCGTGCGATGTCTATTTTTATCACATGTGCAATCGGGCCGGCGTCGATAAGATTCAGGAGGTCGGCAAGAAGATCGGCTTCATGCAGACCTATGACATCGGGGTCGGCAACCAGAAGGCCGGATCGATTCCCAGTCGGGCCTGGAAGGCGAACTACAACAAGAACAATCCAAACCCTGATTCTCGGACCTGGTATCCAGGCGAGACTTTGTCGGTTGCGATCGGGCAGGGCGACGTGAACGTCACAGCTCTGCAACTGGCAGTGACGACCGCGCGCTTCGCCAATGCACGAAAGGCGATCATGCCGCGTCTGATCAAGTCGGTCGGCGGGGTGGATCAACCCAGCGGCGCTGCGGTGCCCGATCTGCCCTTCCCACCCGAACACCTCGAAATTGTTCGTCAGGGCATGGTGGCGGTGGCCAATGACGTCGGGGGCGGCGCCTATCGCCAGAGCCAGCTAGGGCTCGGCGACATCAAGATGGCCGGCAAGACAGGCACGGCGCAGGTGCGCAACTACGGAACAGGCTCTCGCAAGAGCGCCGACGTCACCTGGGCGCTGAAGGATCACAACCTATTTGTGGCGTTCGCCCCTGTGGACGAGCCGCGCTACGCTATCGCCGTCATCATTGAGCATGGCGGCTTGGCCGGATCGACCGCTGCGGCTCCACGTGCGCGCGAAATCATGCGCACAGTGCTGCTTAAGGACCCGGACATGGTGGCGCGTATGACGCGACCACCACCACCGGAGCCTACAGCCTCGGCCGAGACAGCCGAACTAGAAGGCGCTGCGCCTCCCGAGCCGGATGTCGTGGGGGCTGAGACGGCACGTCGCACCCGTCAGATGCCGACCGTCACCACGGGCCCGCGTCCCTATCTGTCCGAGCCGCGCTGATGACCGCTTCCGCCCTGTCCCGTCCCGGCGAGCGCGAGCGCGTTTCGACCAAGATCAGCCAGATCGACTGGCGTCTGCTGGCTCTGATCTGCGTGGTGTCCGGCACCGGCGCATTGATGCTCTATTCCGTCGGCGGAGGGTCCTGGTCGCCGTGGGCGGCGAAACACCTGATCCGCTTCGGCATGTGCGTGGCCCTGATGCTGGCCCTGTCCATGGTCAATATCCGCTTCTGGTTCGGCCTGGCCTATCCGGTCTATGGGGTGGCCCTGCTGATGCTGGCCCTGATCGAGGTTCCGGGCCTGGGTTATACGGCCATGGGCGCGACCCGCTGGCTGAACCTCGGCCTGACGCGCATCCAGCCGTCCGAGATCATGAAGATCGGCGTCGTTCTGGCCCTGGCGCGCTGGTATCACGGCGCTTCGGCCAAGGAGGCCAGCTTCCACTGGAAGCTGATCTATCCGGTCGCCATCATCGGCCTGCCCTTCCTGCTGGTGGCGCACCAGCCGGACCTGGGCTCGGCCATGCTGATCGGCCTGACCGGCGCGGCCATCATGTTCATGGCGGGGCTGAGCTGGAAGATCATCGCTGCTGTGGGCGCCGCCGCCGTGGCGCTGATTCCGCCCTATGTGATGTTCGGCATGCACGAGTATCAACGCCACAGGGTGCTGACCTTCCTGAACCCGGAGGCCGATCCGTCGGGCACGGGCTATCACATCATGCAGTCCAAGATCGCCCTGGGCTCCGGCGGCTTCCTGGGCAAGGGGTTCGGCCTGGGCAGCCAGAGCCAGCTGGAATTCCTGCCCGAAAAACACACTGATTTCATCTTCGCGGCGGTGTCCGAGGAGTTCGGTTTCGTCGGTTCCTTCACCATCCTGGCCTGTTATGCGGCGATCATCCTGATCTCGCTGCGGATCGCATCCCTGTCGCACAGCCATTTCGGCCGTCTGGCCGCGTCGGGGGTGACCGCGACCTTCGCCATGTATGTGCTGATCAACGGTGCGATGGTCATGGGGCTGGCGCCCGTCGTGGGGGTGCCGATGCCGCTGCTGTCCTATGGCGGCACGGTGATGCTGACGGTGATGATCGGTTTCGGCCTGGTGATGGCCACGCGCGTGCACCGTTACGCCGAACTGCCAAAGGGCCAAGGCCTGATCTGATACGATTGCCCCCGTGGGAGCCGGGGGACGGGCCGTCGCCTGCGCAGCGTCTCGCGGCGACGGATTTCCACCACCAGATCAACACCTCAATTCGGCGGGCCGAATCATGAGCGAAACGAAGCCGACCTCCCCGGAACTGGCCTCCCCGGAACTTGGCGAGGGGGCAGTATGGGACGCCGAGCGCAAGGCGGTGTGGTTCGTCGACATCAAGGGTCGAAAGCTGCATCGTTATACGTCCAGGAGCGGCGAGACCGCCTTGTGGGACACGCCGGACCAGACCGGCTTCGTCCTGCCGGCCGAGGACGGTTCGCTGGTCTACGGCGTCTGTGGCGGCCTGCATCGATTCGACCCGGAAACGGGCGTCGTCACCATGATCCAGCCGGTCGAGGCGGACCGGCCGCAGAACCGCGTCCATCCGTGAGCGCCGAAGCCGTAATCCAATTGCGCGCCGGAGACTGGCGCGCCTCCCTGACGCCGGGTCTGGGCGGCGCGATCCTAGACCTGAGCCTACATGGCCGATCGGTGTTGCGGCCAACGCCGAAGGGGGCGATCGACCTGCTGGAAACCGCCTGTTTCCCGCTGGTCCCCTACGCCAACCGGATCGCCGACGCGCGGTTCGTGTTCGAGGGGCGCGAGGTCAGGCTGACCGCGCTGGACCGGTTCGCCCCCCACGCCCATCACGGAGACGGCTGGCTGAAGCCCTGGGCGGTCGAGGCCGTCGACGATGCGAGCGCCGACCTGAGGCTGGACTGGTCGGACCAGGCTGCGGCCCAAGCAGGCGGCTGGCCTTGGCCGTGGCGGGCGCGTCAGGCGGTCAGGCTGACGGACCAGGGGCTGGAGATCAGCCTGTCGGTGACCAACACCGGCGATACGGTCATGCCCGCCGGCCTGGGCCTGCATCCCTATTTCCCCAGACATCCAGACACCCGGCTCAGGCTTTCGGCGACGGGGGTGTGGCTGACCGATGCGCGCGGAATTCCCGAACGGCTGGCGGCGCCGGATGCGGTGGCGGACTGGGGCGACGGCCTGGCCCTGGCCGAGGCCCCCTTTGTCGATCACGCCTACGCCGGCTGGACTGGCGAGGCCCTGCTGGACGGGGACGGGCATCGCATCGTGCTGAACGGCGGCGCGGGCGCGGACTGGGTCCAGGTCTATGCTCCCGTCGGGGCCGACTTCTTCTGTGTCGAGCCGGTGACGCACCGGCCGGACATTCTGAACGGGGCGTCGGGTGAGGCCGGCGGGCTGGCGCGACTGGCGCCAGGCGAACACCTGACCCTGGTCATGCGTCTGACGGCCGAAGCGATCTAGAGGCCGTTCCGCGCGCCGCCCGTTCCAGGCCGTCACGAAGGCGGCGGCGTTGCGACCGACCTGCTCGGGCGATTGGCCGGGCTTGAACACGGCGGAGCCGAAGCCGGAGGCAGCCGTGCTGGACCCGTGATAGAATATCGGATCGTCGACAGGTTCGGTCTGTCGCACGACCGCCGCTGACGGACCGCCGCGGCGGCGACAAAAAAGCCCGGTCCCGCCTGGCGAGACCGGGGCTTTCCGATCCGGCTGAAGCGGATCACGCCTTGGGGGCGGGGGTCTTGTCCGAGGAACTGCGGGCCAGTTCGCGGTTGAGCCACAGGGCGACCAGGGTGCAAATCGCGCCGGACAGCAGATAGGCGCCGGCGGCGATCAGGCCGAACTGGCTCGAGATCCATAGGGCGACCAGGGGGGCGAAGCCGGCACCAAACAGCCAGGCCAGGTCCGAGGTCAGGGCCGACGATGTATAGCGGTTGGCCAGGGAGAAGCTGGACGCCACCGGACCGGAGGCTTGACCGAACGACAGGCCCAGCAGGATGAAGCCGGAGATCATGAAGGTCAGCTCGCCGATCGCCCCGCCGTTCAGCAGCTGGGGGGCGAAGCCCGAGAAGGCGGCGATGCCGGCGGCGGTGACCGCCAGCAGGGCGCGTCGGCCATAGCGATCGGCCAAAACGCCCGAAGCGAGGATGGCCAGCAGGCCGAAAACGGCCCCGACCATTTCGATCAGCAGGAAGCGGACCGGCGTTTCCTGGGTGAACAGGAAGACCCAGGACAGGGGGAAGACGGTGACCATGTGGAACATGGCGAAGCTGGCCAGGGGGGCGAAGGCGCCGATGGCGATCCGGGGGCCTTCCGCCTTGATGGCTGTGTGGACCGGAGTGGGCTGCAGCTCGCGGGTCTCGAACAGCTTCTGGAAGCTGGGGGTCACGACGATGCGAAGGCGGGCGAACAGGGCCACGACGTTGATGGCGAAGGCCACGAAGAAGGGATAGCGCCAGCCCCAGTCCAGGAAGTCGGCCGCCGACAGGGTGTTCAGGAAGAAGGCGAACAGGGCAGAGGCGACGATCAGGCCGATGGGCGCGCCCAGTTGGGGAATCATGGCGTACCAGCCGCGGCGATTCTCGGGGGCGTTGACCGCCAGAAGCGAAGCCAGGCCGTCCCAGGCGCCCCCCAGCGCGACGCCCTGACCGATGCGGAAGACAGCGAGCAGTACGGCGGCGGCGATGCCGATGGTTTCATAGCCGGGCAGGAAGGCCACCGCGACGGTCGAGGTGCCCAGCAGGAACAGCGCTATGGTAAGCTTGGCGCCGCGCCCGAACTTCTGGTCGATGGCGATGAACAGGGCCGTGCCGAAAGGGCGGGCCAGGAAGGCCAGGGCGAAGATCGCGAAGGACAGCAGCGTGCCGCCGATCGGCCCGGCGAACGGGAAGATCAGTTGCGGAAACACGACCACGGAAGCGATGGCGTAGACGAAGAAGTCAAAGAACTCCGACGTCCGGCCAATGATCACGCCGATGGCGATTTCGCCGGCGTCCACCTTGCCGTGATCGGAGTGGAGGGCTGCGGCGTCGCGTTCCAGCGACTCTGACGAAGGGGTCGTCGAGACGGACATGGGCTGGGATCGCTCCGTGAAATTTGAGATTTGGGCATGCGTCGGTAATGCCGCATTATGACCGGGCGCCCTTTGCGACGAAAGTCGCGATCTGAGGATAGGACAGATTGTCCAATGTCGTTTCTGATCGAAGCTGACTATCCGGCCCAGTTCGAACGCCAACCGTCGCGACTCCTCCCTGTTGTCCGATGTTTCCCGATTGGAGCCGCCTTGCGCCGTCTGCGCCTACTCCTGCTCGTGCCCATGGTGGCGCTTCTGTCGGCCTGTAATCTGGTCGTGCTGAAACCCGCCGGCGACATCGCCCAGCAGCAGGGCGACCTGCTGATGATCTCCACCCTGCTGATGCTGATCATCATCGTCCCGGTGATGGCGCTGACCGTATTCTTCGCCTGGAAGTACCGGGCGTCGAACAAGGACGCGGAATACCAACCGGACTGGGACCACTCGACCCATCTGGAGGTCGTGATCTGGGCTGCGCCCCTGCTGATCATCATCTGCCTGGGCGCCCTGACCTGGGCCGGCACTCACCTTCTCGATCCTTACCGCCCGATCGACCGGATCAAGCCGGGGCAGGCGGTGGACGAAAGCGTTGAGCCGCTGCAGGTCAATGTGGTCGCGCTCGATTGGAAATGGCTGTTCATCTATCCGCAGTACGGCGTCGCCACCGTCAACGAACTGGCCGCGCCTGTGGATCGCCCCATCCGCTTCCACATCACCTCGTCTTCGGTGATGAACTCCTTCTATATTCCCGCCCTGGCCGGCCAGATCTACGCCATGCCGGGCATGGAGACGAAGCTGCACGCCGTCATCAACCGTCCGGGAGAGTATGAAGGCTTCTCGGCCAACTATTCCGGCGACGGCTTCTCGCACATGCGTTTCGCCTTCCACGGTATGGACCAGGCAGGCTTTGACGGCTGGATCGCCGGGGTTCGCCAGGGCGGTCAGGCGCTGGATCGCGACCGTTACCTCGAACTGGAAAAGCCCAGCGAGAAGGTGCCGGCGATGCGTTTCTCCACGGTCGACGGCGGCCTGTGGGACGCGATCCTCAACATGTGCGTCGAGCCGGGCAAGATGTGCATCGGCGAGATGATGGAAATCGACCGCAAGGGCGGCCTGACCATGGCCTCGGTGCGCAACACCATGCCGCTGGTCTATGACAAGTACGCCGGTCGCGGAAAGAACGCGGCGATCTTCGGCTCGAACGACAGCTATGTCATGACCATCTGCACGCCGCTGCAGGCTGAGGCCGCGGCCGCTGATCGCATCCGCCGGGCCGAACTTGACGCGGCGAGCGCCCCTGTCAGCCTGGCGCCTTTGTCGGGCCTGGGTTTGACCCAGGGCGTGCCGATGGCGTCGCTGTCCACAGACAAACAATCGACGGGGGCGGTTTCGACCGACGTCCGTTCCTCCCCCAACGCCTGAGCGAACACAGTCGATGAACGCTGACACCCTCATTCCACTCATCTTCGGGCGGTTGACGCTCGAGGCTCTGCCGTTGCACGAGCCGATCCTGGTCGTGACCATGATCGTGGTCCTGCTGGGCGGCGTCGCCCTGCTGGGCGCCCTGACCTATTTCAAGCTCTGGGGCTATCTCTGGAAGGAATGGTTCACGACCGTGGACCACAAGAAGATCGGGATCATGTACATGATCCTGGGTCTGATCATGTTCGTGCGCGGCTTCGCCGACGCCATCATGATGCGCCTGCAGCAGGCGATGGCGTTCGGCGGGTCCGAAGGCTATCTGAACGCGCACCACTATGATCAGGTCTTCACTGCTCACGGGGTGATCATGATCTTCTTCGTGGCCATGCCGATGGTGACGGGGATCATGAACTATGTCGTGCCGCTGCAGATCGGCGCGCGCGACGTCTCCTTCCCCTTCCTCAACAATTTCAGCTTCTGGATGACGACGGCCGGCGCCATCATCGTCATGGCCTCGCTGTTCGTCGGCGAGTTCGCCCGCACGGGCTGGCTGGCCTATCCGCCGCTGTCCGGCATCGGCTACAGCCCCGGCGTCGGGGTGGACTATTACATATGGGCGCTGCAGATCGCGGGGGTGGGGACGACCCTGTCCGGGATCAACCTGATCGCCACCATTGTGAAGATGCGGGCGCCGGGCATGGGCATGATGAAGATGCCGATCTTCACCTGGACGTCGCTCTGCACCAACGTCCTGATCGTGGCGTCCTTCCCGGTCCTGACCGCCGTCCTGGCCTTGCTGACGCTGGACCGCTATGTCGGCACCAACTTCTTCACGAACGACTTCGGCGGCAACCCGATGATGTACGTGAACCTGATCTGGATCTGGGGCCACCCTGAGGTCTATATCCTGATCCTGCCGCTGTTCGGCGTCTTCTCGGAAGTCGCCTCGACCTTCTCGGGCAAGAAGCTGTTCGGCTACACCTCGATGGTCTACGCGACGGTCGTGATCACGATCCTGTCGTACCTGGTGTGGCTCCACCACTTCTTCACCATGGGTTCGGGCGCGTCGGTGAACTCCTTCTTCGGCATCACCACGATGATCATCTCGATCCCGACGGGGGCGAAGATCTTCAACTGGCTCTTCACCATGTATCGGGGCCGTATCCGTTTCGAACTGCCGATGATGTGGCTGGTCGCCTTCATGCTGACCTTCGTGATCGGCGGATTGACCGGCGTGCTTCTGGCCGTGCCGCCGGCCGACTTCGTGCTGCACAACTCGCTGTTCCTGGTCGCCCACTTCCACAACGTCATCATCGGCGGCGTGTTGTTCGGCCTGTTCGCCGCCATCAACTTCTGGTGGCCCAAGGCTTTCGGCTTCAGACTCAACAAGTTCTGGGGGCTGGTCAGCTTCTGGTGCTGGGTGCCGGGCTTCTGGCTGGCGTTCGCGCCCCTGTATGTCCTGGGTCTCATGGGCGTGACGCGCCGCATGCGGGTGTTCGACGACCCGTCCTTGCAGATCTGGTTCGTCATCGCCGCCATCGGCGCAGGCGTCATCGCTCTGGGCATCGCGGCCATGTTCATCCAGTTCGCGGTCTCCATCATCAATCGCGACAAGCTGCGTGACATCACGGGCGATCCGTGGGGCGGCCGCACCCTGGAATGGGCCACCTCTTCACCTCCGCCCGCCTACAACTTCGCCTCCACGCCGGTCATCCATGACTCCGACGCCTGGTGGGACATGAAAAAGAAGGGCTATCAGCGTCCGCTGTCCGGCTATCGCGCCATCCACATGCCCTCGAACACGGGCACGGGGGTCATCATCTCGGGCCTGTGCCTGGTGATGGGTCTGGCGCTGATCTGGTACATCTGGTGGCTGGCGGCCCTGACCTTCGTGGGCGTGCTGGCGGTCTCGATCGCCCACACCTTCAACTACAAGCGCGACTACTACATCCCTGAGGATGAGGTGCGCGAAACCGAAGAGACGCGCACGCGCGCCCTGGCCGGAACGGAGGCCTGATCCATGAGCGCGACCGCGACTGAGATCGACCCGAACGTCTTCCATCTGGAAGAGGAGCCGCATCACGAGGAAGGCTCCAGCACCATGCTGGGCTTCTGGCTCTATCTGATGAGCGACTGCCTCATCTTTGCGATGCTGTTCGCCGTGTTCGGCGTCCTGGGCGGCAACTACGCCGCCGGGCCGGGACCCAAGGAGCTGTTCGACCTGGAACTGGTGGCGGTCAACACCGCCATGCTGCTGTTCTCGTCGATCACCTACGGCTTCGCCATGCTGGCGATGGACAAGAACAACAGGACCCAGACCCTGATCTGGCTGGCGATCACCGGCCTGTTCGGCCTGGCCTTCCTGGGAATCGAACTCTACGAGTTCGCGCACCTGATCCATGAAGGCGCGACGCCGCAACGCAGCGCCTTCCTGTCTGCCTTCTTCACCCTGGTGGGCACCCACGGCCTGCACGTGACCTTCGGCATCATCTGGCTGGTGACGCTGATGGTTCAGGTCAGCTGGAAGGGCCTGATCCCCGCCAACAAGCGCCGCCTGATGTGCTTGTCGATGTTCTGGCACTTCCTCGACGTCATCTGGATCGGCGTCTTCACCTTCGTCTATCTGCTGGGCATGGTTCGATGAGCGCCGACAAGAACGACCACTCGCCGGAGTCGCACGAGGTGGACCACCTGGGTCACGAGGCGCACAATCACGGCTCTTTCAGGAGCTATATGATCGGTTTCGTGCTGTCGGTGATCCTGACGGCCATCCCGTTCGCCCTGGTGATGACCGGCGCCTTGCCGCCCCAGGCGACGGCCCTGATCGTCATGGCGTTCGCCGTGGTGCAGATCGTGGTCCACATGATCTACTTCCTGCACATGAACTCCAAGTCGGAGGGCGGCTGGACCATGCTGGCCCTGATCTTCACGATCATCGTTGTGGTCATCGCCCTGTCGGGTTCGCTGTGGGTGATGTACCACCTGAACACCAACATGATGCCCGCCACCCACGAAATGAGCCAAATGTCCTCCTGAGGACAGGCCCGGGAGATCGCCATCAAGGCCCAGGGCCCAATCGCGCCGCGTCTGTCGCCGACCCTGTTCTGGGCCGGCTTCGGCGCGGCGTTGCTGTTTGCGGGCTTCGTCGCCCTGGGCGGATGGCAGTTGCAGCGACTGGCGTGGAAGACCGACCTGATCGCCCAGGTCGAAGCGAGGGTGCACGCCGCGCCGCAACCCGCGCCGGAGCCGGACGCCTGGTCGACGGTGTCGAGAGAGACGGACCAGTATCGTCGCGTCACGGCGCGGGGCGTTTTTCGACATGACCGGGAGACCCTGGTTCAGGCCGTCACGGATTACGGCGCCGGATTCTGGGTCATGACGCCGCTGCAGACCGACGCCGGCGCCACAATCCTGATCAATCGGGGCTTCGTCACGCCACAGCGTCGTTTGCAAAAGGATCGACCGGGCGGGCAGGCGACGGGCGAACAACAGGTGACCGGCCTGTTGCGCATCACCGAACCCAGGGGCGGTTTTCTGCGCACGAATGACCCGGCGGGCGACCGCTGGTACTCTCGCGACATTGCGGCCATCGCTGCGGCCCGGGGGCTGTCGAATGTCGCGCCCTATTTCATAGACGCCGACGCGACGCCCAATCCCGACGGCTGGCCCAGGGGCGGTCTGACCATCGTGAAATTTCCCAATAGCCATCTCGTCTACGCCCTGACCTGGTTCGGCATGGCCCTGATGACCCTTGTCGGCTTCTGGCTCGTGGCCCGCGAAGTCCGGCGCCGTCGATCCGCGCAATGACCAAGACGCTTCAACGCCTGCTGGGCATCGGCGACTGGCGCGAGACGGCGGTGTCGCAGGAAACCGCGAACCGGCGAAATCTTCGCCTGCTGATCCAGTTGCGCTGGCTGGCCGTCGCCGGTCAGGTCGCCACCATACTGCTGGTCCATTTTGTCATGGGCATCCGCCTGCCGGTCTTCTGGCTGCTGATCGCACCCGCCGGCTTGGCCCTGGTCAATCTGGTCAGCGTCCCGCTGACGCAGCGCCGGGACGCCATCTCGGATCAGGAACTCATGCTGGCCCTGCTGGCCGATGTCGCGGCCCTGACGTGGCAGCTTTTCCTCACCGGCGGCGCGGCCAATCCGTTCGTGGCCCTCTATCTGCTGCAGGTCGTGCTCGGCGCGGTGCTCCTGGCCCCCGTCTACGCCTGGTCGCTGATCGGCGTCACCAGTCTGTGTTTCGCCGGCCTTGGCGTATTCAACCGGCCGCTGAACCTGCCGCCCGACAGCGAGGACGCTCTGTTGAGCCTCTATATGCAGGGCAGCCTGATCTGTTTCCTGCTGATGGCGGTGCTGCTGGTGCTGTTCATGACGCGGATCAACGACAATCTGCGCGCCCGCGACGCCTATGTCGCCGATGTGCGCCAGCAGGCGACGGAACAGGATCACATCGTGCGCATGGGCCTGCTGGCTTCGGGGGCGGCGCACGAACTGGGTACGCCCCTGGCGTCGCTGTCGGTCATATTGAGCGACTGGCGAAGGATGCCGATGCTGAAGGCCGATGCGGACCTGAAGCAGGACATGGACGTGATGCAGGCCGAGGTCGAACGCTGCAAGGCCATCGTCACCGGCATCCTGATGTCGGCGGGCGAGGCGAGAGGCCAGGCGCCGATGCGCACGACCATGGGCCGGTTTCTGAATGAGGTGGTTCAGGGCTGGAGCGCCCGTGACGCCCGTGTCCGGGTCGAGGTCACGGCATGGACCGGACCCGATCCGAGCGTCATCGCCGACCCCGCCCTGCGTCAGGTCTTCGGCGTCCTGTTCGACAATGCGGTGGAGGCGGGGGCTCGCCGCATCTTCGTGTCTCCGGTCGTTCGCGACGGGCAGCTGGAATTTGCGATCCGCGACAATGGGCCCGGCTTTCCAGCCACGATTCTGGAGCGGCTGGGCAAACCCTATAACTCGACGAAGGATCGCCCCGGCGCGGGTTTGGGCTTGTTTCTTCTGGTGAATGTGATGCGTTCGCTGGGCGGCGCGGTTGAAGCGTCCAATCCCCCAGCTGGCGGCGGCGAGGTGCGGTTGATCCTCCCCATCGCCGCCCTGGCGCCGCAGGAGATGTCCGATGACTGATGAAACCCCGACCCTGTTGATCGTCGAGGATGACGAATCCTTCTCGCGCACCCTGCGCAAGTCCTTCGAACGGCGGGGGTATACGGTGGTCAGCGCGGACGGCCCCGATCAGATGGCCGAGGTGTTGAAAATTCACCGGCCGGGCTTCGCCGTGGTCGATCTCAAACTGGGCGGCGCGTCGGGCCTGGGGTGCGTCTCGACCCTTCGCGCCTTTGACGCCGACATGAACATCGTCGTCCTGACCGGCTTCGCCAGTATCGCCACGGCCGTGGAGGCGATCAAACTGGGCGCCCGTCACTATCTGGCCAAGCCGGCCAGCACCGATGACATCGAAGCCGCCTTCGGCAAGGCGTCGGGCGACGCCGCGACGCCCCTGACCAGCCGCCCGACCTCGATCAAGACCCTGGAATGGGAACGGATTCACGAGACCCTGGTGGAGACGGACTTCAACATCTCCGAAGCCGCTCGCCGCCTCGGCATGCACCGCCGCACCCTGGCCCGGAAACTTGAGAAGCGTCGCGTGACCTGAAAGGGGGCGGTCAGGGCGATCGCTCGGCAAATGGCCGGCCGAGTTGGGCGGATCATTTCGAAGATCGATGCTTACATGGGAAGGAGCCTTATGGCTGTTCCAACCTCAAAGATGGAATTGCTGACCGCCATTACGACCACGTTCGCAAAGCTGATGGCGGATTTAGCGAAAATTCCGCCGAACCGCGCACGTGAGGCCACGATGAAGGGGCATGCCGACGGAACCACCATGAGCCCGGCCGATCTGGTGGCCTATCTGGTCGGATGGAACGAGTTGGTTCTGAAATGGCTGGATCGTGACGACCGGGATGAACCGGTTGACTATCCCGAGGCCGGTTTCAAATGGAACCAACTCGGCCTGCTGGCGCAGAAATTCTACGCCGATTGCAACGCAATCGAATGGCCTGAACTGCTCGCCCGTCTGGAGGATGCGAAGACAGGACTGATGGTGACGATCACGGCCCGGTCAGATAAGGAACTGTATGGCGGCGCTTGGTACGGGAAATGGACCAAGGGGCGTATGATTCAGTTCAATACCTCATCCGCTTACGCCAATGCCCGAGCCCGAGTTCGGGCGTGGCAGAAGGCGCAAGACTGAAAACTCGGTCTTGTCGGCAGGCCTATCGACAAGCGCGGATCGACGGCGCGGAAAGGGGCGGCGTGTGCGTAGCTATCGCGCACAACATCGCATCATAGCGTAAAATCGACAGGATGGCGGGCCACGCCCGACGATGATGAGCACTACGTCTACGCTATAGCCCTCTAACGCCGCCTTGGCATTGGATGTGACCTGCGCATTTAGTCGAATTTTATGCCGCAATTTTCTCGGAACCCGCCCTAAATGCCCATCGCGGATTTGGTCGCAAAAGCGACAATGATCAGCGCCAGAAGGACAAGGCCGAATATGACCGGCCTGGGCAATAATGGCGTGACTGCGGGCGCCGAGTTCGCCGTGGTGTGCCGAGATAGAATAAGCGAGGCGGTGGCGAGAACGACGCCCAGTCCTGTGCCGATCCATTCCAGCGCTGCCAGGAGCATCGACATCGGGTTGGACGGCACGGGAAAAATACGGCCGAGATCGAGCAGGTAGACGCCGACGAAGGCGAAACCCGCCAGCGCGGACCAGCCGCATCCTCTGCCCGCTTTCGTGACGGTATAGGCGAGTACAAGGCTACCCAAACCAAGCACCGTCAAAAACACGTTGAATGCGCCGAGCACAATGGATGGATAGGCACTGAAATCTCGCGTTTCAACGAATCCCCCGGGAACCATCAGCGCCAGATTCAGGGCGGATGCGACCAAGAGCGTTGCGATGACGAGGCGGGAACTTGGCATTGGACTATTCCTTGTACGATTTGGAGGCTTGCGCCGATGTGTCGCCGCCATCGCTTGGCGCGAGCATCGCTGTGAACATGCTGAACACACGGTGGTTGATGGCGCGCGCGTCCTGGGGGTGAAGTGTTTGCGCGTTCAGGGCGAACCAACGGTCGGCCTCCCGCGCGGCCGCGAAGGCCATCTCCGTCAGCAAGGCAAGCGGCAAGTCCGAGCGGATGGCGCCGATCTGTTGTCCAGTTTCGATCAGCCGCTCAAATTGGGTATGGAGAGCATCGAGCAGATCCGCGATGGCGGCCTGTGCCGCTGCTTCCCGATAGATGCCACGTCCCAACTCCGCCAAGCGGTCGTTCTGCTTGAGGACCGCCGTCACGTGGCCAAAGAGTGCGGCGGTCTGTTGCCAGTAATCGGCAACGGACCCTGGCTGAACCGGGCTCGCGTCAATCAAGCCCGCAAGTTCGGTGATGGCGCGTTCAATGACGGCGCGATAGAGTTCGCCCTTGTCCGCGAAGTAATAATAGGCCTGCCCCTTGCTGAGCGCGGCACGCGTTAGAATTCGGTTCATCGACGCGCCCTCGAACCCGAGCGCCCTGAATTCCTCTTCTGCTATATCGAGCCAGGCGGCGCGTTGCTGAGCGGGAAGTTGCCGCAGTCGCACACGTGCCTGAAGTCGCTGATCCATGGGACGATCCGTCATACCAACCGCGGTCGCTCAAGCATATTTAGACCGACGGTCTAAATATGTCCAGCCTACCAATAACGGGTCGGTCATTCGGGTGGAGGAGCGTGTCTGCTTACCGCGAATTTGGCCACAAAGGATCAGGCCAGGAAACTGGTCGGTCGCAACGAAATGAACGGCAATCGACGGCAATAGGGCCGCTGTAGCGCGCAATATCGCACGATGGCGTAGAATCGGCGGGGCTGGCGGAAGCGGTGGGATTCGAACCCACGGACGGCTCTCACCGTCGCTGGTTTTCAAGACCAGTGCCTTAAACCACTCGGCCACACTTCCTTGCCGCGCTGAGCGGAGGCGGACGCCATAGCAGGCGAACGGCGCATTAACCAAAGCGGAAATGTCTTCGGTCATCCTGTTTTTGAGGATCGAGGCGAGGTGCGACCGATGACGACCGGACAATGGATGCGGAACGGCCTGATCCTGAGCCTGTTCGCGCTGCTGGCGGCCTGTTCGACCGTCGGCGGCAAAGGCGGCGCGAGCGGAATTCCCGTGGTCAAGGATCCGGCGCCGATCGTGTCGGGGACGATGCGGCCCTATCAGGTGCGCGGACGCTGGTACACGCCCAAGGAGCAGCCGGACTACGAGGAGGTCGGTATGGCCTCCTGGTACGGCGACGCCTTCAACGGACGGCCGACCTCAAGCGGCGAGCGGTTCGACATGCACCAGTTGACGGCGGCCCATAAGACCCTGCCGCTGCCGGGACTGGTCGAGGTCACCAATCTGGAGAACGGCCGCCGGCTGGTGGTGCGGGTCAATGATCGGGGGCCGTTCGTGGACAGCCGGATCATCGACCTGTCGCGCGAGGCGGCGCAGGAGTTGGGGATGTTGTCCCAGGGCGTCGGGCGGGTGCGGGTCCGGTACCTGGGGCGCGCCCCCCGACAGGGTGGCGGGACGATCCTGCGGGCCGAAGGGCCGGCCAGAGCGCCAAGCTCGGCCCCGGCGCCCGCGCCTTCGCCCCCTCAGGTGGCTGTCGTTGCGGAGGTCGCGAGCTTCTGGGTGCAGGCGGGGACCTTCTCGGACCAGGGCGAGGCGAGCCGAATCGCGGAGCATTTGAGCGGATGGGTGCGCGCCGACCGGAATGGCGGGCGCTATAATGTCGTGGTCGGTCCGTGGGAGAGCGCCAACGCGGCCGAGGCTGCGCGCCAATCCGTCGTGGCGAAGGGTTATGTCGGCGCCCTGTTGATATCGGGCAGTTGATCGCGCGCACGGGCTTGCGTCCGGCGGGCCGCGCGCGCCATGAAGGCGCGTGACCCGTGGAAAATTCATAAGCTTCGAAGGCGGCGAGGGCTCCGGCAAGTCGACTCAGGTCGGACGGCTGGTCGAGCGGCTGCAGCCCGTCCTGGGCGATCGCACTGTCGTGCGGACGCGTGAACCGGGAGGTTCGAAAGGGGCGGAGGTGATCCGCAACCTGGTCGTGGCCACCGACGCCGAGCCCTGGTCGGCCATGACCGAGACCCTGCTGATGTACGCCTCGCGATCGGACCATCTGGAGCGGACCATTCGGCCGGCGCTGGAAGCCGGCGACTGGGTGGTGTGCGACCGGTTCGCCGACAGCAGTCGGGCCTATCAGGGCGCGGGCGGGGGCGTGGCCCAGAGCTTTATCGAACAGATCGATGCGGGCGTGGTCGGGACCGACCAACCGGACCTGACCCTGGTGTTCGACCTGCCGGTCGAGGTGGGGTTGGAGCGGGCGTTCGGGCGCGGCCTGTTCGAGACCCGGTTCGAGTCCAAGGGGCTGGAGTTCCATAGGCGACTGCGCGAGGGCTTTCTGAGGATCGTCGAGGCCCATCCGGAGCGGTGCGTGCTGATCGACGCCGTGGGATCGCTGGACGAGGTCGAGGCGCGGGTTTGGCGGGCGGTTCAGGATCGGCTGCTGTGAGCGACGATCATCCCCGCGACCGGTTCGACCTGGTCCCTGATGCGGCGGCGGAAGCGGCCTTTCTGGACGCCTGGGAGCGGGGGAGGCTGCACCATGCCTGGCTGCTGTGCGGGGTCGAGGGGACGGGTAAGGCGACCTTCGCCTATCGCGCGGCGCGGCGGCTGCTGGGGGCGGCGGCCGATCCGGCGCGGGGGCCGCTGGGCGCGCGACGCGAGGATCCCGTCAGTCGACTGATCTCGGCCCAGTCGCATCCCGACCTGCTGGTGCTGGAACGGCTGGTCGAGGGCGGAAAGACCAAGAAGTCGATCTCGGTCGACCAGTCGCGCGACCTGCCCGAGTTCTTTTCCAAGAGCCCGTCCCAGGCCCAGCACCGGGTGGCGATCATCGACGCTGCGGACGACCTGAACCTCAACGCGGCCAACGCCTTGCTGAAGGTTCTGGAGGAGCCGCCCGAGCGGGGCGTGCTGTTCCTGGTGACCCACGCGCCGGGACGGCTGCTGGCCACGATCCGGTCGCGCTGCCGGCGGCTGAGCTTCCCCATATGGACGCCGGAGCGGCTGGAGACCCTGGTGCGGAACCGGACGGGAGCCGAGCCGGAGGAAGCCGAGCATGCGGCGGCCATGGCGGGCGGATCGCCGGGCGCGGCCCTGGCCCTGGCGTCGGGGGCGACCTTCGAGATGGATCAATTGGCGCGGCGCTGGGTCGAGGGGGATGTGGACCGGGCCGAGGCCCTGGCCATCGCCGACAAGTTCCGGGGCGCGGAAGGCCAGGAGCGGTTCGAGACCCTGATGGATCGGTTGATCGCGGCGGTGCGGATGCGGGCTCTGAGCAGTCCGGCCGGCGCAGGCAACCGCTGGGCCGAGCTGTGGGAGCGGCTGCAGCCCTTGCCGGAGCGGGCGGCGGGGCTGAACCTGGACAAGGCCGATGTGCTGGCCGGGGCGCTGGCGGACTTGAAGCGGGTCCAGGCCCAGCAGGCGCGGATGGGCTGATGCTGATCGACAGCCATGTGAACCTGCACGCGCCCCAGTTCGACGAGGACCGGGACGCGGTGATCGCCCGGGCGCGCGAGGCCGGGGTCGGCCTGATGGTCGAGATCTCGGACAAGCTGACCACCTTTGAAGCGACCCATGGGATCGCCATGGCCAACCCCGACATCTGGTGCACGGTGGGGGTCCATCCGCACGAGGCCAAGGATGCGGCGGAGCTGACGGCGGCGACCCTGATCGAGCTGGCGCAGCGGCCCAAGGTGGTGGGGATCGGGGAGTGCGGCCTGGACTTCCACTATGACTTCAGCCCGCGCGAGATCCAGGCGGCGGTGTTCCGCCAGCATGTGGCGGCGGCGCGGGAGACGGGTCTGCCGCTGGTGATCCATACCCGCGAGGCGGATGAGGTCATGGGGGCGATCCTGAAGGAGGAGCACGCCGCCGGGCCGTTCAAGATGCTGATGCACTGCTACACCAGCGGGGCGGAACTGGCGGGTATCGCTGCGGAACTGGGGGCCTGGTTCTCGGTCTCGGGCATCGCCACCTTCAAGGCGGCCGAGGATGTGCGGGCGGTGATCCGGGACATGCCGGCCGAGCGTATAATCGTCGAGACCGACTGCCCCTATCTGGCGCCCATCCCGCATCGGGGGCGGCGCAACGAGCCGGCCTATATCGGCCATGTGCTGGACAAGCTTGCCGAGATCAGGGGCTGGAGCGCCGAGGAGGCGGACCTGAGAACCACCGAGGCCTTCTTCGGCCTCTTTGACCGGATACCGAGATCGGCATGAGCTTCGAAGTCGTCATCCTGGGCAGCGGATCCTCGGGCGGGGTGCCGCGGGGCGACGGCGACTGGGGCGTCTGCGACCCGGCCGAGCCGAGGAACCGGCGGACGCGCTGCGCGATGCTGGCGAGGAAGACCGGGCCGGAGGGGATGACCAATGTCCTGATCGACACCTCGCCGGACCTGCGCGAACAGATGCTGGCCTCGGGGACCCGGCATGTGGACGCCGTCCTCTATACCCACGACCATGCGGACCAGACCCACGGGATCGACGATCTGCGCACCTTCGCGACGCGGGCGCGCAAGCGGATCCCGGCCTGGATGGACGCGGCGACGCTGAACTCCCTGTCGCACCGGTTCGACTATATCTTCGAGAGCAAGTTCGGCTATCCGCCGCTGCTGGACGCCCAGGTCATCCCGCCGCACGGGACGGCCTGGTCGGTGGTGGGGCCGGGGGGCGCGATCCCGGTCGTGACCTTTGATCAGGGGCACGGGCCGATCCGGTCGGTCGGCTATCGGCTGGGCGACATGGCCTATTCCAGCGACGTGTCGGACCTGGACGAGGCGGCGATCCGCGCGGTGGCCGGATGCCAGATCTGGATCGTCGACGCCCTGCGCTACACCCCCCATCCGACCCATGCCCATCTGGATCGGACGCTGGAGTGGATCGCGGCGGCGGACGTCGAGCGGGCCGTGCTGACGAACCTGCATATCGACATGGATTACAAGGAATTGTCGGCGATTGTTCCTGCGAATGTCGAGGTCGGGTTCGACGGCTGGCGCTGCATGATCGGCTGAGTTTTGGCAGGCCTGTCTAAAAACAGGGTGACAAACCGCCAAACCGCCAAATGCGCCAAATGCGCCATGGGGCGCCTGCTGCGGCGTTAGGATCGGCTGAGGCCGGTCGGTTTGGCGCGAAAACAGGGTGACAACCGTGCCAAAGGCGCCAAACGCTCCAGGGGCGACGACTGTGGCGTTGATGAGGAGCGGACGTCGCAGGCGGACTGCGGCGCGCGCCCGATGTCAAAGACCGGGCGACGAGGCTAACATAGTCTGGATGCGTGTTAGGTCGATGGCCGTTCGGGCGCATTAGGGTGTTGAAATTATTAGGTTCAGTTCGGTAAATTAGGAGGGGAGAGCTTCGTTTGCCGGCCTGGGTTCAGGTGTAGGGCCTCCGGCTGGAAAGCGGACATCGCGCGCGATCAGCGCCCCATCGTATCGACGCGACCTCTTTTGATTGCGACAGGATGCAAGCGCCACTTGAATGTGGTGGCGCGCCCGCCACAATGGCGTGCAGTGGTGTGGGGGAAAGAAATGCGTGTTTCTGTAATAATTTTGGCGTCTATTTTTGTCGCAGGTTCTGCATACGCGCAGTCCGCACAAGTCCTTCGAGGTCCTGCTCCCGCATGGGCTAAACCCTCGACGCCAATTGTAGTACCAGAACACGTCACCGGCCCGTTGTTCATCCGTCGGCAGGACCTGGAAATCCACCTTAGTGACCAAGGGCAGGCCCAGTACTTCGGGTATCGCGTCAAAATCCTACAATCGAGCGCTCTGCAACTTGGGAACATCTCGATTGCTTGGAATCCCAGTTCCGATGCTCCGATCGTTCACGAAATTAAGCTGTTCCGTAATGATCAGGTCATCGATGTTCTGAAAGACTCATCCTTCGAGATACTACGCCGCGAAGACCAGTTGGAAATGGCGAAGCTCGACGGAACGTTGACTGCGATCCTTCGCATCCCCGGCCTGCGGGTGGGCGACGAATTGGAAGTGAATCTAACCACTTTCGTGAACGACCCCACCCTAGGGCAAAACGAATCAGGCCTTCTAGTGCTCACGCCCAATCCGTCGCCCGGCCGGTACCGCCTGGGATTAAGCTGGGATCAGGGACACAAGCCCAACTTTAAAATGGCCGACGACATGAGGGCGGCGATGACGGTGGGCGAGCGCGCAATCGATTTTCGCTTCGACAATCCGGCAGGCCTTTCTCCGCCCAAGGACGCACCGGCGCGCTACCAGTGGCAACGCGCCCTGGAGTATACAGACTTCGCCGACTGGGCGGCTCTTTCACGGCACTTCGCGCCCCTCTACGGGATAGCCGCAACACTTGACGCCGATTCCGAGATCAAGCGTGAGGCCAGCCGTATCGCTACCGCGCAAACGAGTCCTCTCGATCGCGCGAGCGCCGCACTGAAGTTGGTTCAGCGGGACGTGCGATACATCTATGTGGGTCTCAATGGCCGAAATCTGACACCGGCCCCGGCCGATGAGACCTGGCAGCGCCGTTATGGTGATTGCAAGGGAAAGACCGCGCTGCTGCTGGCGCTGCTTCACGAACTGGGAATTGATGCGGAGGCGGTGCTTGTAAACTCACGCGGCGCCGATGATGGCCTCGATCAGCGTCTGCCTGTCCCGCAATATTTCGATCATGTGCTTGTGCGCGCGCACATCGAGGGCGCCGTCTATTGGCTGGACGGCACGCTCCCACCAGTGGCCCGGCCGAGCGCACGACCAGTATTCCCGGTACACTGGTTCCTGCCGCTCACTGAGCAAGGCAGTGAACTCCAGAAGCTTACATGGCAACCTGCGACCACGCCCGACGAGATAAACTTGTATGAGATCGACGCGCGCGCTGGCTTTGACGAGCCGGCGCGGATCGTTTCGACTGAAATCGTTCGCGGCATCAAAGGCTTGCAGAAGCAGGTGCAATTCTCCGCAGTATCGACCGGGCAGTTGTTGGATGTTTTCCGTCAGAGCGCCATCGGCGATGCCTGGGAGACGATCGACGATGTTCAGTGGCGCTATGATCAGGCAGCGGGCGCCAGCATCCTCACGATCAGTGGGACCAGAACGATTGACTGGGACGATGACGGCCGTGGGGCCAAGTCACTAGCGCTCCCAGGCGGCGGATTCAGCCCGCCCGAGCGACGGGTGCGGGCGGCGGATCAGGACCAGACTGCGCCCTTCTACACCGAGCCGGAATACACCTGCCACGTTACTACTGTTCGACTGCCAAGCTCAACCCAGGCGAAGCAGTGGTCATCGACAGACAGCTTTGATACGCGTCTGTTTGGGCGGAACTACTACCGCGCGTGGGAACTGCGCGATGGATCTATACGCATGGTCCGTGGATCGCGCATCGAACAGCCAGAGATTGATGCAAGCACCGCGCGGCGCGATAACGAACGGATTGCTGCGTTCGACAACAGCATGGGCTCGATATATTTCAATCAGCCAGGACGAAAGGCGTCCGTTGGCGCCGGAGAGACCGTGCCGGCCACCTATGACATTGACTGGACGGCCGGCGAAGCGCCGTGTGTGTCGCCGACGGAAAACAACTAGCGGCAATGCGATGGGCTAGGCGCAAAGGTGACAACCTTTGGCGAAACTCGAATGAGGGTAGACGTCTGCTCCCCCCTCTGAAGAGGTCCGGATTGTCGCACGATTGCGGCTGCTACGCTCCAGTAGCAACCGGCCAAGGGCATCCAAAAGCTGACGGTGAGGCTCGTGGGCGCTGTCTGTGTTCGACCGAGAGCGTTTGGAAACTTCCGACAGGTTTCAGCGTGGCTTATGCGCCGCTTTGTCTACGCCGCCCCCTCCGCGACCATCGACCGGGCGACGGCTTCGGCCACCTTGATGCCGTCGACGGCGGCCGACAGGATGCCGCCGGCATAGCCGGCGCCTTCGCCGGCAGGGAAGAGGCCGCGCACGTTCAGGCTCTGGAAGTCGGCGCCGCGGGTCATTCGGATCGGGGATGAACTGCGGGTTTCGACGCCGGTCAGAACCGCCTGGGCGTCGTCGTAGCGGGCGATCTTGCGGCCGAATACGGGCAGGGCCTCGCGCATGGCGGCGATCACATAGTCGGGCATCAGGGGCGCTAGGTCGGTCGGGCGCACGCCCGGCTTATAGCTGGGGACGACCTCGCCCAGCGCGGTCGAGGGGCGGCCCGCCAGGAAGTCGCCGACCAGCTGGCCCGGCGCGAAATAGTCGCCGCCGCCGGCCGCATAGGCGCGGGTCTCCAGATCCCGTTGCAGTTCGATGCCCGCCAGCGGGTGGTCGCTCCCGTAATCCTCGGGCGAGATGCCGACCACGAAGCCGGAGTTCGCGTTCCGCTCATTGCGCGAATACTGGCTCATGCCGTTGGTCACGACGCGGCCGGGCTCGCTGGTCGCCGCGACCACCGTGCCGCCCGGGCACATGCAGAAGCTGTAGACGGTGCGGCCGTTCGAGCAGTGGTGCGAGAGCGTATAGGCCGCCGCGCCCAGATCAGGGTGGCCGGCGCAGGGGCCGAACATGGCCTTGTCGATCCAGGATTGCGGATGCTCGATGCGGAAACCGATCGAGAACGGCTTGGCCTCGATATGGACGCCGCGCTCGTAGAGGGTCTGGAAGGTGTCGCGCGACGAATGGCCGATGGCGAAGACCACGTGATCGGCCTCCAGCGTCTCGCCGGTGTGCAGTCGCACGCCCCGGAGGGCGCCCTTGTCGAGATCGATGTCCGTGACCCGGTGCTCGAAGCGGTACTCGCCGCCCAGCCGTTCGATCTTCTCGCGCATGGCCTCGACCATGGTCACCAGGCGGAAGGTGCCGATGTGCGGGTGGGCCTCGGTGAGGATTTCCTCCGGCGCCCCGGCCGCGACGAATTCGGTCAACACCTTGCGGGCCAGGAAGCGCGGATCCTTGATCTGGCTGTAGAGCTTGCCGTCGGAGAAGGTGCCCGCGCCGCCCTCGCCGAACTGCACGTTGGATTCCGGGTCCAACTTGCTGCTTCGCCACAGGCCCCAGGTGTCCTTGGTCCGCTGCCGCACCACTTTTCCGCGGTCGAGGATGATCGGCTTGAACCCCATCTCGGCCAGGATCAGCCCGGCGAACAGGCCGCACGGCCCGGCCCCGATCACGACCGGCCGCAGGCGTTCGGTCTTGGGTGCGACAGCGACCGGGCGATAGGCGACGTCCGGCGTCGGCGCCACGTGCACGTCGTCTGCAAGGCGGGCCAGCACCGCCGCTTCATCCCTCAGCTCGACGTCGAGGATGTAGACTTTCAGAATCGCGGATTTCCGGCGCGCGTCGTGCGCCCGCTTCCATATCGACCAAGAGACAAGATCGTGCGGCGGCACGCCCAGGCGGGCGGCGATCGCGGCGGGCAAGGCCTCCGGCGGGTGGTCGAGGGGCAGTTTGAGTTCTGACAGGCGCAACATCGGGGGCGTTCTAGCCGGTCGAGTCTTTGGATCCTAGGCGCAAGGCCCAGGATGACGGACTTGGGCGCGGCGCCCCTTCAATCCGCTCCCGACTTGTGGCCCTTCCAGTCGAACAACTCCTCCAGCACCTGAACCGCCTGGCCGCGCTCGGACGCCAGGTCGGGGTCGCGGTTGAGGATCAGGCGGGCGTCGTCGGCGGCGGCCAGCATCAGGGACCGGTGGCGGATCGGGTCGGCGAAACGGTAGGCGGGGAAGCCGCTCTGTTTCAGGCCCAGGGGGTCGCCGCCGCCGCGCAGGCGGAAGTCTTCCTCGGCGATGACGAAGCCGTCCTCGGTGCGGCGCAGGGTTTCGAGCCGTTCCTTGGCCGTTTCTCCGAGGGCGCCGTCCTGGCCGCCGTACAGCAGGATGCAGGAACTGGCCTTCGAGCCGCGACCGACGCGGCCGCGCAGCTGGTGCAGTTGGGCTAGGCCGAAGCGGTCCGCGTGTTCGATGACCATGATGGAGGCGTTGGGCACATCGACCCCGACCTCGACCACGGTGGTGGCGACCAGCAGGGGGAGGCGGCCGTCGGCGAAGTCGGCCATGACCGCTTCGCGCTCGGCGCCCGGCATCTGGCCATGGGCGAGGCCGACCTCGACGCCCAGCAGGCGGCGCAGGTCGTCGGCGCGGTCGACGGCGGCGGCTAAGTCGATGGCCTCGGATTCGGCGACCAGGGGGCAGATCCAATAGGCCTGGGCGCCGGCGTCGAGCGCCGTCTTCAACCGGGCGGCGACCTCGCCGATGCGGGCTAGGGGGACGACGGCGGTGGTGACGGGGGTGCGGCCCGGCGGCTTCTCCATCAGGCGGCTGACCTCCAGCTCGCCGTACTGGGTCAGTTCCAGGGTGCGGGGGATGGGGGTGGCCGACATGGTCAGCAGGTGGACGGCGCCGATGCGCGGATCGCCCTTGGCCTGGAGCCGCTGGCGCTCGCTGACGCCGAACCGGTGCTGTTCGTCGATGACGGCCAGGGCCAGGCGGTCGAAGCGGACGGCGTCCTGGAACAGGGCGTGGGTGCCGATGGCGACCTGGGCGTGACCGGATGCAAGAGCCGCCAGTTTCTCGCGTCTCTGGCCGTTGGTGTCGCGGCCGGTGAGCAGGACGGAGGCGACGCCGGCCAACTCCAGCAGGGGGCCTAGTTTCTCGTAATGCTGGCGGGCCAGGATTTCGGTCGGGGCCATCAGGGCGGACTGGAAGCCGCTGGAGGCCGCGTCGGCGAGGGCCAGGGCGGCGACGGCGGTCTTGCCCGAGCCGACGTCGCCCTGAAGCAGGCGGCCCATCTGTTTGCCGGAGGCCAGGTCGCGGCGGATTTCGGCGACGGCCTGGGCCTGGGCGTTGGTCAGGGTGAAGGGCAGGGCCTGGAGCAGGCAGTCGGAGGCGGCGCCGGGGGCGATGACGGGCGAGGGCTTGATCTCGCGAGCGCGGCGGCGGCGGGCCAGGGCCAGCTGGTGGGCCAGGAATTCGTCATAGGCCAGGCGCTGGCGGGCGGGGGCGTCGGGCGTCAGGTCCAGCTCGCCCGCCGGGGCGTGCAGGGCGTCCAGGGCGGCGCGCCAGCCTAGCCAGTTCTGCTTCTTCAGCCAGGCGGGGTCCTGCCATTCCGGCAGGTCTGGGGCGGCGGGCAGGGCGGCCTGGACCAGTTTGCGCAGCTGGCGTGAGGTCAGGCCTTGCGTCGCCGGATAGACGGGTTCGGAGGCCGGGATGTCGGCGGCCTTGTCCAGGGTGACGATGTCCGGATGGACGATCTGGACCTCGCCGTTGAAGCGTTCGACCTTGCCCGAGACCAGCCGGGTCTCGCCGCGCGGCAGCAGCCGGTCGATATGCTGGGGCGAGCCGCCGAACCAGACCAGGTGAACGAAGCCGGTCGGGTCGCTGGCGCGGACCTTCAGCGGGGCGCCGGGGCGGCTGGGGACGAACAGGCGGTCGATGACGATCTCGAAGATCCCGACCTCGCCGTCCACGGCGGTCGCCGCCTCCATCGGCCGGCGGACGATGACGCCGGAGGGGCTGAGGAAGGCCAGGTCGCGCACCAGCGGCCCCGCCACCTTCTGCACCAGGGGCAGGACGCGGGGGCCCACGCCCTTCAGGCTGGAGACCTCGGCGAACAGGGGAAAGAGAATCTGCGGACGCATCGCCGGGAACATAGCGTGACCATGACGGGTGGCGAAGTGGGCGAAGGAGCGCTATCTGCGCTTCTTCCATTTTAGGACGCTGAGGTTCGCCACGCGGTGGATCGCGGCTTGAACGTCCTTCAACCTTGCCGGGCCAGGATTGCTTGTGACCGAAATCCCTCAAGACGACAGTGGCGACCAAGCGGCCCTGGAGCGCAAACAGCGGCTGGGCCGAATCCAGTTCCGGTCCTGGCGGCGCGGTTTCCGCGAGGCCGACATGGTGCTGGGTCCGTTCTCGGACCAGGTGGCGCCGACCCTGACCGACGCCGAACTCGACCAGCTCGAACTGCTGATCGACGAGGAGGATCAGTGGCTCTACGGCTGGATCATCGAACGTGACCCGACGCCGCCGGAGTTCGAGACGCCGGTGATGGCCAAGGTGCGGGCCTTCATGCGCGAGCATGTGGCGGCTGAGGTCGGCAAGGGCATCGGCTGATGGATCAACAGGTCACTGTGCAGCACCGCACCGACGCCGATCTGGGCGGGGCGCCCGAGGGGCTGGACGCCCTGGTCGTCGCAGAGCGGATCAAGGCGAGCGGCGGGGTCGGCGTCTTCGTGGCGCGCGACTATCAGCGGTCGGGCGGGTTTGTTCAGGCGTTCCGATTCTTCTCGCAAGATATCGAAATTCTTAAATATCCGGCCTGGGACTGCCTGCCCTATGACCGGCTGAGCCCGACGGCGGGCATCGCCGCCCAGCGGATGGCGACCCTGACGCGGCTGGCCCAGCGCAAGCCGGGGGACGCGCCGGTTCTGGTGGTCACGACCGTCGGCGCGGCCATGCAGAGGACGCCGCCCAAGTCGGTGACGACCCAGGCCGGGTTCGAGACCAAGGTGGGCCGCGATCTGGATATCCAGGCGCTGGAGCGATATTTCGCCGCCAACGGCTATGTCCGGGCCTCGACTGTATCTGAGCGGGGCGAGTTCGCCGTGCGGGGCGGGGTCGTCGATGTGTACCCGCCGGGCTTCGAGGAGCCGGTGCGGCTGGACATGTTCGGGTCCGAGCTGGAATCGATCCGCACCTTCGATCCCGAGACCCAGAGATCGACCGGCCAGCTGACGGCGGTGTCGCTGGCGCCAGTGTCGGAGGCTCTGCTGGATGCGGACGCGATTTCGCGCTTCCGTACCGGTTATCTGAACCTGTTCGGCGCGCCGGGCGACGACCCGCTGTATGCGACTATCAGCGAGGGCGCGCGGCGTCAGGGCATGGAGCAGTGGCTGCCGCTGTTCTACGAGACGCTGGATTCGCTGTTCGACTATCTGCCGGATCAGGCGCAGATCTTCCTCGACAATCAGGCCGAGAGCGCGCGGGCTGAACGGTGGGACCTGATCGCCGACGCCTATGAGGGGCGGACCGAAGCGGCCAAGACCAAGGGGCATGCGGCAGCCAATCGGGCGCTTCCGCCCCGGTCGCTGTATTTGGACGCCGGCGACTGGAACCAGGCGCTGGCGGGGCGCGCGGTGCGGCGGTTCACGCCCTTCTCGGGCGGCGGCGAGGATGCGGGCGGCAGGCTGGGCCGGACCTTTGCGGCCGAGCGGGCGCAGGACAGCGTCAACCTGTTCGAGGCGGTGGCGGCCCATGCGGCGGCGCTGAAGGCCGACGGCAAACGGGTGCTGTTCGCCTCGTGGACCGAGGGCTCGTCGGAACGTCTGGCGACCATGCTGGCCGATCACGGCCTGGATCATATCGTCGCCGTGCGCGACTGGGCCGATGTTCAGGCGGCGCCGAAGGACCTGTATCTGCGCGGCGTCCTGCCGGTCGAACATGGGTTTTCGACGGATGATGTCGCGGTCATTTCCGAGACCGACATCCTGGGCGACCGACTGGCGCGGCCGCGCAAGAAGCGGCGGGCGTCGAACTTCCTGGCCGAGGCCTCGGCCCTGACGACCGGGGATCTGGTGGTCCACCTGGATCACGGCATCGGGCGGTATGAGGGGCTGAAGACGCTGGAGATCCAGCAGGCGCCGCACGACTGCCTGGAGCTGTTGTACGCGGGTGAGAGCAAACTCTATCTGCCGGTTGAAAACATTGATCTTCTGACCCGGTACGGCACGGACGCCGACGGGGTTCAACTGGACAAGCTGGGCGGCGCCGGCTGGCAGGCGCGCAAGTCCAAGGCCAAGGAACGCCTGCGCGCCATGGCCGAGGGGCTTATTGCGCTCGCCGCCAAGCGGGCGCTGCGCGAGACCGACGCGGTGGTGCCGCCGCCGGGCCTGTTCGCCGAATTCTGCGCCCGTTTCCCCTATGAGGAGACGGACGACCAGCTGAACGCCATCGGCGACGTGCTGGAGGATCTGGGCAAGGGCACGCCGATGGATCGGCTGATCTGCGGCGACGTCGGCTTCGGCAAGACCGAGGTGGCGCTGCGGGCCGCCTTTGTGGTGGCCATGACGGGGCAGCAGGTGGCCATTGTGGCGCCGACCACCCTGCTGGCGCGCCAACACTACAAGACCTTCACCGAACGGTTCGCCGGCTGGCCTGTGAAGGTGCGGCAACTGTCGCGGATGGTGGGGGGCAAGGAGGCGTCAGAGACGCGGGCGGGGCTGAAGGACGGCTCGGTCGAGATCGTCGTCGGCACCCATGCGGTGCTGTCCGAACAGGTCGGTTTCCGTGACCTGGGCCTGGTCATCGTCGACGAGGAGCAGCATTTCGGCGTCAAGCACAAGGAGAAGCTGAAGTCGCTGCGCGCCGACGTGCACCTGCTGACGCTAACCGCCACGCCGATCCCGCGCACCCTGCAGATGGCGCTGTCGGGCATTCGCGAGATGTCGATCATCGCCACCCCGCCGGTCGACCGTCTGGCGGTGCGGACCTATGTGACGCCGTGGGATCCGGTGCTGGTGCGCGAGGCCCTGCTGCGGGAGAAGTATCGCGGCGGCCAGGCCTATTATGTCGCGCCGCGCCTGAAGGACCTGCCGGCCATCGAGAAATTCCTGCGCGAACAGGTGCCCGAGGTGAAGTTCGTGGTCGGCCACGGCCAGATGTCGGCGACCCAGCTGGAGGAGGTGATGAGCGCCTTCTACGAGGGGGAATACGACGTGCTGGTCTCGACCACCATCGTCGAGAGTGGGCTGGATATCCCGACGGCCAATACGCTGGTCGTGCACCGGGCCGACATGTTCGGCCTGGCGCAACTGTATCAGATCCGGGGCCGGGTCGGCCGCTCCAAGGCGCGGGCCTTCGCCTATCTGACCACGGACGCGGTGAAGCCGATGACCCTGTCGGCCGAGCGGCGGCTGCAGGTCTTGCAGTCGCTGGACAATCTGGGCGCCGGCTTCCAGCTGGCCAGCCACGACCTCGACCAGCGCGGCGGCGGCAATCTGCTGGGCGACGAACAGTCGGGCCATATCCGTGAGGTCGGGGTCGAACTGTATCAGCAGATGCTGGAGGACGCGGTCGCCGAGCTGCGCGAGAAGGGCGAGGGGGCCAATGTGGATCGTGGCTGGTCGCCGTCGATCAACGTCGGCGCTTCCGTTCTGATTCCAGAGGAATATGTGCCGGACCTGAACGTCCGTCTCAGCCTGTACCGCCGCCTGTCCGACGCCGAACAGGCCGAGGATCGCGAAGCCCTGGCCGCCGAACTGATCGACCGGTTCGGGCCCCTGCCGGACGAGGCGCAGCAGCTTCTGAAGATCGTCGGCATCAAGTCCAACTGCCGCCGGGCCTGTATCGAGAAGATCGATATCGGACCGCGCGGCGCGGTGCTGACCCTGCGCGACAACAGCTTCCCCAATCCCATTGGATTGGTTGGACTGATTCAGAAGAACCAGGCCTTCTGGAAGATCCGGCCAGATCAGAAGATCGTGGTGTCGGGCGACTGGCCGACGGCGGAAGAGCGGCTGAAGGTGGCGGAGCGGATCACGGCCGATCTGGCGCGGGTGGCGGGGGCGTAGGCCCCGCCGCAGTGCGTTCTATCAACCGGGCGTCGGCGTTCAGCGTTGTGGGATTTTGCTTTCAGCCGTTTGGACAAACTCGTTCCATTTGGCGTCAGTTTGTGGCGTCCGGGACAACACAGATGAGAAATTCTCTGCCGCACTATCGCACCCGCTGCGAATGCGGTCGGCCCATGCACGCAGTTCGGTTCTAGACTTTGCGCTAGCTCGGAATGAGCGGATGAGGTCCGCCTCGAACTGATCAGTGCTCGCTTCCATGACTGCTATAGGATCTTCACCTTGTGGGATTGCTATGGTGTCTTGCAGGATGAGAGCCGATTGCCAACGCTGCAACTGCTGCTCATTCAATCGCCATCCATAGGCCGTACAGGTACTAAACCAGCCTCGGAGATGTCCGAGTTCAGCAAACGAAGTAGGGGCTTCGCTCGCGGGATGTGCCTGAAGTAGGATTGCTAGTGCAGCTGCTGCTACCATGACTTCTCTCTTCTAGGCCGGTGCGGGGCGTTTATTCTATTTTGTCTGGAGGTAAACAGCTAGCATTCCGCACATCGTCGGAACATCAGGCATACAGTCGACTCCTACCGCGTCTTGTCGAACAGATCGGCGGAGGCGCGTTCCAGCAGGGTGGCGGCGCTCTCGTTCGGCTGCATCTCGGCGGCGCCCACGTCGAATTCGGCGACGAAGGGCGAGCGGTCAGGGCCTGCGTCGAAGGCGGTGCAGCCGATGACGGCGGCGATCCGTTCGGCGGCCAGGCGTGCGGCCTCGCCCCGGGTCGCTGGCAGGGCCAGGGCGAAGACTTCCTTGGCCAGGCGGGCGGGCGTGTCCTCGACCCGGACCAGCCGCGAGACCATGGCGCCGATCTGGGGCATGGCCCGATCCAGCCAGCCGCCCTGCCGCGCCCCGGCCACGGCCTCGTTCTCCTTTACGCGCAGCACGCAGACCGACAGGGGGCGGCGACGGGCGCGTGAGGCGTCGGCGACGCGCGCCAGATGGGCGGCGAACAATTCAGGCGTGAACAAGCCGGTCGAGGCGTCCATTTCCGCCAGCGCCCGGACCGAATCCAGAGCCTTGCGAATGGTCAGATGACGTCGGTGAGACCCCGCCAGGGCCAGAAGCCGCTCGGCCGTCTCATCCTCGGGCGTGTCGGCGGTGGCGACGTCGGCGAAGCCCCGATTGAACAGTTCGTCGAGACCGATCTCGCTGCCGTCTCGGAGATAGAGCATCAGGGGAATGTGGTAGAGGCGGGTGTTGCGCTTCATGCCCGAGGCGATCGACAGGGCGGGCGCATGGTCCTTGGCGCCCCACAGGACGGTGGCGTCGAACGGGCTTTCGTGCAGATAGTCGAAAGCGGTGTAGGGGGTGGGCGCAGCGACGACCTCGACGCCGGAGGCGGTGAGGGCGTTGGACAGGGCCAGAAACCGGCGCTCGGCCACGCCGGCGGCCAGGACGCGCAGCGGCGCCCGTTCGTCGCCGCCGGCCTCCAGATCAATGCCGCGAGCGGCGAAGGTGGCGCGGCGCAGATGGAATTCTTCTTCGGCTATCGCGGCGCGGGTCATCTGCTCCAGCCTCAGCGCCGCCTGGGCGGGATGGGGCGGCAGCGTCACGGCCAGGTCCGCGTCCATGACGGAACCGCGCGGCGCGCCGACAACCATGATCGGCAGACTGCGCGGCTCGGCCGCAGACCGCAGCCGCGCCACGACGTCGTCGGTGAGCGAATCGAAATCGACCACGGCGGCGTCCAGGGGGAAGTCCTGCAAGACAGCCTCGGCCGACGTCAGGTCGCGAGCGGTGACGGTGGTCCAGCCGAGGGCGTCCAGCCCAGCCACCAGCGGCCCGAGCCGACCGTCCTGGGCCGCCAGGATCAATACACGCGCATCGAAAGCCAAGTTGGTCGTCTCCCCCGGACGTCGCAGCGCCCATAGCCCCTTGAAGGCCGCGGGACCATAGCGATGCGTCCCTTAACGAAGCAATGTCTTGGCGTGGAGCGACGAGGAAAAGAGGGGCTCGCGCGGATGGTGTTTTCCTTGCCGATGGAATGGTCTAGGTTTCGCCGCCTGTTCAACGGTTGTGGGAACCGGCTTGAGTGATCACCTGACCCGATCGGTACTGAAGGCGCCCGGATTCTGGGGCGGTCTTTCGGTGCGCGCCTTCACCCGCAGCTGGGGGCGTGACGTCATGCTCTACACCGGCGGCGTGTCATTCTTCGCCCTTCTGGCCGTGTTTCCCGCCATCGCCATCCTGATCGGTTTCTACAAGCTGGGTCTGTCGATCAACGAGGTCAGCGCTCAGGCCGCCGCCCTTTCGGACCTGTTGCCTCGGGCGGCCCAGACGATATTCCGGGATGAGATCGCCCGGTTGAGCAATGCTTCTGCGCGGACGATCTCGACCCAGAGCGCCTTTGCATTGTTCGTCGGCGCCTATGCTGCCCATCGTGGATTCAAGGCCTTGCTGGCAGGCCTTAATCTCATTCATGATGAAACCGAGCCGCACGGCTTCTTCAAGTTCAACCTTCTGGCCTTCTTCGTCGCCGTCTTCGCCTTCGCGCTTTTCACGGTCGTGTCAGGCGCTGTGGTGACGGCCCGCATCCTGGCCCATACGGCGTCGCCGATGACGGACCAGTTCGATGGCGGTTTGCTGCCGCTGGACGCCTTCCTGCCGGCGCTTGGCCTCGCGGTCGGCCTGACCCTTTTGTACCGCTACGCCATGAGCCACAGGTCGCCCGTCGCCTGGCTGCCGGCGATCACCGGCGGGCTGGTGGCCACCCTGATGTCGGTGATCTCGTCCTGGCTTTGCGCCATCTATGTGGAGCAGATCGCGCCTCTGGGGGCGACCTACGGGTCTGTGGGCGCGGTGGTGGTGCTGCTGATCTGGCTGTCGTGGAACGTCAACGCCATCTTCTACGGCGGCGCCTTCGCCACCGAGATGGAGATTGCGGCCAAGGCCGATGAAGCCGCCAAGGCTCAAACCCCGGTTCCTGCCGATGTGGTCGATCTGTCGGAGCGGCGGGCCAGCCGCCGGTCGCGCTCCTAACCCGCCTCGACCGTAAGGCGAATCAAGCCGTCGGCCTCGTCCACAGCGATCATGCGGCCGTTCTTCTGGGCCATCAGAAAGGGCACGTCGATCCGCGCCATCGGGTCGGTGGCCAGCAGGATGAAGCGACGCCCCGGCGCAGCGCCCTCCATCGCCTTCATCAATCGAAGGCTGGGCGTCGGGCAGAGGTGGCCGCGCGCATCGACGACGGAGGCTTCAACCTCTTGGAGGTCGGTCACGACGCCAGGCGGTCGGCCAGCAGGGACAGGGCGATCCGGACGCTGGCCAGACGGATCGCGTCGCGGCCGATGTCGCCGAATCGTTCCTGGCGATGGATCAGGCCGCCCGGTCCCTGAGCGGCGAAATGGACCAGTCCGACCGGCTTGTCGTCCGAGCCGCCGCCGGGGCCGGCGATCCCGGTGACGGCGACGCTGACGGCGGCGCGCGAATGGGCGACGGCGCCCTGGGCCATGGCCCGCGCGGTCGGTTGGGACACGGCGCCGTGGGCGATCAGCATGGCCTCGGGCACGCCCAGCATCTGCTGTTTGGCGTCGTTGCTGTAGGTGACGAAGCCCCGGTCCAGGGCGGCGGACGAGCCGGGAACGGCGGTCAGGGCGGCGGCGACCAGGCCGCCGGTGCAGCTTTCGGCGGTGACCAGCATCAGCCCCCGCGTGGATGCGGTTGCGACGATCTGTTGCGCCAGGCGCTGAATGTCTTCGGGGAACATGATCTTTTCATAGGCCGCGAGTCCCGCTCTAACCAGAGCCATGACCAATGTCGCCGAGGCTCCTGTTCTCCCCCTCGACCGGCCCGCCCGCGCGACCGCGATCCTGTTCGCCGTCGCCGTCTTCACCTCGGCCTGTCTGGTCTTCGTGGTGCAGCCGATGGCGACCAAGCTGATTCTGCCGACCCTGGGAGGATCGCCGTCGGTGTGGAATGCGGCCATGGTCTTTTTTCAGACGGCGCTGCTGGCCGGCTATGGCTACGCCCATCTGCTGCAACGGATCGGATCGATGCGGCGACAGGTGGCGGTCCATCTGGGTCTGCTGCTGATCGCGGCCTTGTTCCTGCCGCTGCGGATCAGCGGCCTGCTGGGTGATCCTGATCCCTCGGCGCCGACCCTGTGGATGCTGGCGACCCTGACCCTGTCGCTCGGGGCGCCGTTCGCCGTGCTGTCGGCGACCGCCCCGCTGTTGCAGGCCTGGTATGCGCGGGCCAGCGCCGGGCGGGCGGGGCGCAGCGATCCCTATGTGCTCTACGCCGCCTCGAACCTGGGCAGTTTTCTGGCCCTGCTGGCCTATCCGGTCCTGATCGAGCCCCTGGTCAGTCTGTCGTCGCAGCGGTGGGGATGGACCCTCGGCTACGGTCTGTTCGTACTGATGGTCGTGGGGCTGGGCCTTGTCGTCTGGCGTCGGCGGGAGACTGTTGCGGCCGAGCCCGCCCCGCTGGCGGCAGGACCGCGCATCGTCTGGCGCGAGAAGGGCCTGCTGATTCTGCTGGCGGCGGCGCCCTCCAGTCTGATGCTGGGAGTGACGGCGCACCTGTCGACCGACGTGGCCTCTGCGCCCTTCCTGTGGGTCATTCCGCTGGCGCTCTATCTGCTGACCTTCGTCATCGCCTTCCAGGCGCGGCCGATCATCCCCTTGCATCTGACCCAGGCGATCCAGGCGGGGACCCTGGCGGCCTGCGCCGCCCTGGCGGCGTTCCGGACGACGGAGTGGCTGTTCGTCTTCGGGGTCAATCTCACGGCCTTCTTCTTCACGGCCCTGATGTGCCACCAGCGTATGGCCGAGCGTCGTCCCGCGCCGGGCCGGCTGACGGAATTCTATCTGCTGCTGTCGCTGGGGGGCGTGCTGGGCGGGGTGTTCAACGCCCTGATCGCGCCCGTCGTGTTCGACATGGTGTGGGAATATCCACTGGTCCTGGTGGCCGTGGGCCTGTTGCGGCCCTGGGGGCGTCGCGAGATGCGATCGTGGGAGATCATCTGTTGCGTCGTCGGCGTGCTGATCGCCGTGGCGGGGCCGCTGGGCCTGGCCCTGGTCCGCTATGCGCCTGACATCCGCGCTGTCGTGCCGGACCATGAGCTGGTGCGGATCGCCCAGGCGGTGCTGGGCGTGGCGGCCCTGTTTGCCTTCCTTTTGAGGGATCGGGCGGTGATGTTCACCGTGGTCATCGGGGCCATGGTCTGGTCCGGCTATCATGTGGCGCGCGGTTATGACTGGGTGCTGACCGAGCGGAGCTTCTTCGGGGTGATGCGGGTGGCCAGCACGCCGATCAAAGGCCTCGATGGACCGGTCCATGTGCTGATGCACGGCACGACCCTGCACGGCGCCCAGGCGCAGGCGGCGCGGTATCGCTGCATGCCGACCCTCTATTACGCCACCTCCACCCCCCTCGGTCAGGCGGCTCTGATGACCCAAGCCGGACGGCCGGATGGGGCCGTCATCGGCGTGGTGGGGCAGGGATCCGGGGCCATGGCCGCCTACAAGCGGGCCCAGGACCGAATGAGCTTCTTCGAGATCGATCCGATGGTGGACCGCCTGTCGCGCGACCCCCGCTGGTTCAGTTTCATCAACGGCTGCGCCGAGGGACCGGTCCGGACGGTTCTCGGGGATGCGCGGCTGACGATGGGACGGGAAGCGCCGGGCAGTTATGACCTGTTGATCATCGACGCCTTTTCGTCCGATGCGGTGCCGACCCATCTGCTGACGGTCGAGGCCATCGCCGGCTATCTGCGACTGCTGAAGCCCGAGGGGGTGGTGGTGTTGCACCTGTCGAACCGGAACCTGGAGATCACTCTGCCGGCCGAGGCGGCGGCGGCGGCCCTGAAGGCGCCGGCCCTGCATCAGATCTATATCGAACGGCGCGACGCCGCCTCCATGTCTGAATCCTCGACCGAGGCGCTGATCGTCGGCAAGAGCGAGGCGGCCCTGGCGCCCTATCGCCAGGATCCGCGCTGGCGCACTCTGGAGGCGACCGGGGTGCGGCCGTGGACCGATGATTATGTCAATCTGTTCGGAGCCCTGGTCCGCCAGATGCAGTACGCGGTCCGGTAGGTCAGGCGGAAACGGGCGTCTCGACCGTCGCAACCGCCTGGGCGGCCAGGCCCTCGCCTCGGCCGGTGAAGCCCAGACCCTCGGTCGTGGTGGCCTTGACGCTGACGGCGTCCAGCGGGAGCGCCAGAAGGCCGGCGATCCGTTCGCGCATGGCCTGGCGGTGCGGCTTCACCTTGGGGCGTTCGCAGATCAGGGTCACGTCAACATTGACGATCCGACCGCCGCGCGCGGCGACAAGCTGGGCGGCGTGCAGCAGGAAGAGGTCGGAAGACGCGCCCTTCCACTTCGGATCGGTCGGCGGGAAGTGATCGCCGATGTCGCCCTCGGCGATGGCGCCGAGAAGCGCGTCGGTCAGGGCGTGCAGACCGGCGTCGGCGTCGGAATGGCCGATCAAGGTCTGGTCATGCGGCACCTCGATCCCGCAGAGCCAGACCGAACCGCCCGGACCCCAGCGGTGGACGTCATAGCCGGAGCCGATCCGGGTCTGGTAGCGGGTCTGTTGCGACAACAGGGCCTCGGCCATGGCGAAATCCTCGGGATAGGTCAGTTTCATCAGGCGGGGATCGCCCTCGACCAGGGCGACGCGGCCGCCGTGGCGTTGGACGACCGCGGCTTCGTCGGTCGGGGCCTCGGTTCCGGTCCAGGCGGCGTAGGCGGCTTCTATCGTATCGCGCCGGAAGGCCTGAGGCGTCTGGGCCCGCCACAGGCCGTCGCGTTCGACCACGCCCGCCATCAGGCCGTCTGCGCCGCGCCGCAGGCTGTCGGCCACGGGCAGGGCGGGCAGGGCGCCGTCGGCATGGTCCAGGGCCGCGATCAGCCGGTCGATGACGGCGCGATCCAGCAGAGGGCGGGCGGCGTCATGGATCAACACCGGTCGGTCGGGGCCGCAGGTGAGGGCCGCAAGACCCGCGCTGACCGACGCGGCCCGGACGCCGCCGCCCGTCACGGTCCGCCAGTTTGACAGGCCGGCAAGGGTTTCGGCCGCGCGGTCTTCGGCGCCGGCAGCCACCACGACCACCAGCTCGTCGGCGCCGGCGTTTAGCAGCGCCTCAGCCGACCAGCGCAGCACGGGCCTGCCGCCCAGGGCGCGCCACTGTTTGTCGCCGCCGGCGCGCGAACCGGATCCGGCCGCGACGATGATGCCCGAGAAACTCATGCCGGCCTTCTAGAGCGCGCCGTCGCGGGACGAAACATCAATCCGCCGCCGTCAGGCTTGACGAGGGGGTGTTGGATGCTGCGAAAGGCGCGAATGGCCAAGACTTTACAGATCGGCGACGTGACCGTGCCCGGCCAGGTGCTGATGGCGCCCATGACGGGCGTGACCGACCTGCCGTTCCGTGTGCTCGCCTCGCGGCTGGGCGCGGCCTATGTGGCCACCGAGATGGTGGCGGCCAAGGAGCTGGCGCGCGAACGGCCCGACGTGGTGCGACGCGCGGCGGTGGGCGCCGGCCTGCCGCTGACGGTGATCCAGCTGGTCGGGCGCGATCCGGGCCAGATGGCCGAGGGCGCGCGGATGGCGGAAAAGGCGGGCGCGGACATCATCGACCTGAACTTCGGCTGTCCGGCCAAGGAGGTCACGGGGTCGGCCGCCGGCTCGGCCCTGATGCGGACCCCCGATCTGGCCTGTCGCATCATGGAGGCCGCGGTCCAGGCGACCAGCCGGCCGGTGACGGTGAAGATGCGGCTGGGCTGGGACGACGACACCCGCAACGCGGCCGAACTGGCGAAGCGGGCTGAAGAGATCGGGGTCAGGGCGGTGACGGTCCACGGCCGCACGCGCAAGCAGTTCTATACCGGCGTGGCCGACTGGGCGGCGGTGGGCGAGGTCAAGGCGGCGGTCGGCATACCGGTCATCGTCAACGGCGACATCACCACGGCGGAAGCGGCCCGCCAGGCCCTGGCCCAATCGGGCGCCGACGGCCTGATGCTGGGGCGGGGCGTCTATGGACGGCCATGGCTGGCGGCCCACCTGGAGCGGGCGCTGATCGACGGGGTTTCGCTGGATGAGCCGGGGCCAGAGGCGCGACTTGGGATTGTCGTCGAGCATTTGCGGGCGTCGGTGGAATTCTACGGCCTCCCGCTGGGACTGCGTATGTTCCGCAAACACCTGGGCTGGTACATTGAGCAGGCGCCCTGGCCGGCTGATCCGCAACACCGCCGCGAGGCAAAGGCAATAATTTGCCGTCTGGATGAGCCTCTGGCCGTCGAGGCGGCGATGGCGGATCTTTGGCGCGAAATTTTGCCGAAGATGAACAAGTCGGATGTTGAAGATGAGCCACAGTTAGTGGACACTGCTGTGGCATGACGGATACGCCTTCACCTGCGGCCTCTTCAACCGACACCGTGTCGGTGGATGAGTCGTTCTGGGGGCGTTTCGACGCGGAGCGGGCCCGGGCGGGGTTCGGGTTCGCCTATTTCATCGCGGTCGTCATAACCGCCGCGGCGGTTTGGCTGGTGGCGGCGGCGCCCGGTGCGACGTCCGGCACGGCGCGGGGATCGACCAGCCAGGCGGTGCTGTTCGTCCTGCTGGCCAATCTTGCGCTGATATCGGGTCTGGCCTTTATCGTCGGGCGACGGGTCTTGGCCCTGGCGCGCAGCACGGGCGACGCGGGGTCGCGGCTGCACCTACGGTTCGTCGCCCTGTTCTCCATGGTGGCCGTCGTTCCGGCGGTGTTGATCGCCCTGGTGTTCGGCCTGCTGGTGACGCGGGGCGTCGACCAGTGGTTCAGCCAGAATGTCCAGGCTTCGGTCGAGAACGGCGCCGTGGTCGGGCGCGCCTATATCCGGGATGTCGCCACGACGGTGGACGCGGATCTGGTGACGATCTCCGATCAGCTGGATAGCGCACGCGGCCTGTTCGACGACCGGATCCAGTTCAATGACGCCCTCGCCCAGGTCGGGGAGATTTTCGGCTATCCCGCCATCTACATCCTGAATGGCGACGGCCAGGTTCTGGCGCGCGCGGAGCGGCCCGACGCGCCGCCTTATCTGGCGCCCCCCCGGACCTATCTGGAGGACGCGGCCCAGGGCGGAAAGCCGCCGACCGACGTGACGCAGAACCCCGACACGGTTCGATCCATCATCGCCCTGCCGGCCTATGGCGACGCCTATCTCTATCTGGTGCGGCCCCTGCAAGATGGGCTGGTCGCGCGGATGAACGCTTCCATTCAGTCGATCGAAGCCTATCGCGAGGCCCAGGAAAGCCGGTCGCGGATCCAGTCGGCCTTCATCCTCAGCTATCTGGAGACCGCGCTGCTGGTTCTGGTCGGCGCCGTCTGGCTGGGCATGTCGGCCGCCAGCAGCATCTCCGCCCCGATCGGGCGTCTGGTGCAGGCGGCGGACCAGGTGGCGGGCGGCGATTTCAGCGCCCGGGTGGACAGCCAGGGCGCCCCGGCCGAAATCGCCCTGCTGTCCGACGCCTTCAATCGCATGACCGGCGACCTTCAGGCGCAACAGACCGCGTTGAAAGCGGCCAGCGACGAGGCCCAGAACCGCAGCCGCTTCATCGAAACCGTGCTGTCAGGTGTCAGCGCCGGGGTCATCGGTCTGGACCGGCGTGGGCGGGTGTCGGCGATCAACGACAGCGCCCTGCAACTGCTGCATATCGAAGAAGACGAGGTTCTGGGCCACGAACTGGCGGCGCTTTCGCCCGAGTTGAGCGACCTGGTCGGTCGGGTCGAGGCCCATATCGAAGAAGACATCGACGTCAGTCGAGGCGGCGAGACGCAGAGACTGCGGGTCCGGATCGAGGGCGGGCAGGGCGGCGAGATGGTCCTGACCTTTGATGACATCACCCGGCTGGTCACTGCTCAACGCAACGCCGCCTGGCGCGACGTGGCCCGTCGTATCGCCCACGAGATCAAGAACCCGCTGACGCCGATCCAGCTGTCGGCCGAACGGCTGAAACGGAAGTATCGCGACAAGGTGGACGAGGTCGAGATCTTCGACCGCTGCACCGACACCATCATTCGCCAGGTCGGCGATATCGGCCGGATGGTGGACGAGTTCTCGTCTTTCGCCCGTATGCCGGCGCCGCGCTTCGGCTCGGCCAATCCGGCGGAGATGCTGCGCGAGGCCGTGTTCGCCCAGCGGGTCGCCGCCGCTGACATCGTCGTGGATATGGAAGAGCCCCTGCCCAAGGCCACGCTGCGTTGCGACGCCCGCATGGTGGGCCAGGCCCTGATCAATATTCTGAAGAACGCCGGCGAGTCCGTCGCCGCTCGCCGTCTGGCGGCCGGGGAAGACGCGGCGTCAGAGGCCGAGGGCATCATCGCCTCCCTGGTCGTTGAAAACGGCACGGCGACCTTCGTGGTCGAGGACGACGGGGTCGGCCTGCCGGCTAAGGACCGCGACCGTCTGACCGAACCCTATGTCACCACGCGCGAGAAGGGCACGGGCCTGGGCCTGGCCATCGTCAAACGCATCTGCGAGGACCACGGCGGCGAGCTGAAGCTGGCCGACGCCGAGACCCTGCGCGGCGCGCGGGTTTGCCTGATTTTTCCCTTGAAACCCCACGGCAAGACCGGCGACGTGACGGAGCGCAAGCTCCAGACCGTCGTCGCCGAATAAGCGAGGCAAGATGCGACCTACCGGTTCCGACATTCTGGTCGTCGATGACGAGGCGGACATCCGCGATCTGGTTTCGGGCCTGCTCGAGGACGAGGGGCACGCCGTGCGCGTGGCCGCCAACTCCGACGAGGCCCTGGCCGCAATCCGCGCGCGCAAGCCGTCGCTGGCGATCCTCGACATCTGGATGCAGGGCGGCGGTCTGGACGGGCTGGAGCTGCTGGAGGTGGTCAAGGAGATCGACCCCGACCTGCCTGTGGTGATGATCTCGGGGCACGGCAATATCGAGACGGCGGTGACGGCCCTGAAGCGCGGCGCCTATGACTTCATCGAAAAGCCGTTCAAGTCTGACCGACTGGTGGTCGTGGTCGAAAGGGCCATCGAGGCGGCGACGCTGAAGCGCGAGAACCGCCGTCTGCGGGCCCAGACGATGACCCCGTCAGGTCTGATCGGCCGGTCCCAGGCGGCCCAGGCGCTGCGCGGCACCATCGCCAAGGTGGCCCAGGCCAACAGCCGCGTCCTGATCGCCGGGCCGGCGGGGTCTGGCAAGGAGCTGGTCGCCCGTCAGATCCACGAGGCCAGTCCGCGCGCCCGGGCCGAGTTCGTCGCCATTTCGGCCGCCGGGATGACGCCGGAGCGGCTGGACGTCGAACTGTTTGGGGAAGAGGGGCAGGACGGTCGCCCGCGCAAGATCGGCGTGTTCGAACGGGCCCATAACGGCACGCTTTATCTGGACGAGATCAGCGACATGCCGCGTGAGAGCCAGAGCCGCATCCTGCGCGTCCTGGTCGATCAGCGGTTCCGTCGCGTCGGCGGCGAACAGGATGTGCAGGTCGATGTGCGGGTCGTGACCTCGACCTCACGCGACCTGAAGATCGAGATCGCCGAGGGTCGGTTCCGCGAGGATCTGTTCCACCGTCTGAACGTGGTGCCGATCCGGGTGCCGGCCTTGTCGGAACGGCGCGAGGACATCACCGAACTGGTGGAATATTTCGTCGACACGATCAGCGCCTCGCAAGGCCTGCCGCGCCGCATCATCGGCGATGACGCCGTGGCGGTTCTGCAAGTCCATCCGTGGCCGGGCAATATTCGCCAGTTGCGCAACAATATCGAACGGCTGCTGATCCTGGCGACCGGCGATCCCAACGAGCCGATCACCGCCGACATGCTGCCGCAGGAGGTGGCGACGTCGAACGGAGGCTCCTCGAACCTGGGGGCCGAACGCACCATCGCCCTGCCGCTGCGCGAGGCGCGGGAAGTGTTCGAGCGGGAGTATCTGGCGGCCCAGATCATGCGGTTCGGCGGCAATATCTCGCGCACCGCCGCCTTCATCGGCATGGAACGCTCGGCCCTGCACCGTAAGTTGAAGTCGCTGGGGGTCTCGCCGGCCCGCGGTGGAGAAGAGGAAGATCCGGCCTGATGTCCCGCGTCGCCTATGTCAACGGAACCTACAGCCCGCATGGCCAGGCCGTGGTCCATATCGAGGATCGCGGCTTCCAGTTCGCGGACGGGGTCTATGAGGTCTGGTCGGTGTTCGACGGACGGCTGGCGGACTTCGACGGCCATATGACGCGCCTGCACCGCAGCCTGAACGAACTGCGCATCGACATTCCGATGTCGGTGGCGTCCCTGACGCGGGTGCTGCGCGAAACCGTCCGTCGCAATCGGGTGAGGAACGGCATCGTCTATCTACAGGTCACGCGCGGCACGGCGCGCCGCGATCACCCATTCCCCACGCCGGGCACGCCGCCGAGCGTCATCGTCACCGCCAAGTCGATCTCGCCGGCGCGCGGAGAGGCGCAGGCGCAGAAAGGGGTCGCCGTCCTGACCCAGCCTGACATCCGTTGGGGGCGGTGCGACATCAAGACGGTCGGGCTTTTGCCCAACATCCTGGCCAAACAGGCCGCGCGCGAGGCCGGCGCCTATGAGGCCTGGCTGGTGGACGATATGGGGCTGGTGACCGAGGGCTCCTCGACCAACGCCTGGATCGTGGATGAGCACGGCAAGCTGCGGACCCGCGACACCCAGGCCAACATCCTCAAAGGCTGCACCCGCACCAGCCTGATGGCGCTGATCAAGGAACATGGGGTCGAACTGGACGAGCGTCCGTTCAGCGTCGAGGAGGCCAAGCGGGCGCGGGAAGCCTTCTTTACCGCCGCCGGCGCCTTCGTCACTCCGGCGATCTCGATTGACGGAACGAAGATTGGCGACGGCAGGCCGGGACCGATTACGCTGAAGCTGCGTCAGCTCTATCTTGATCAGGCGCGCCGAGACGCCATTTAGGGCGTTGCCGGAGCACGGAGGCGGCGTTTAAGGTCGCTTCCGGCCGCCATCCGGCCCCGACGCCGCTCCCTCGGCGACGAACAACAAAGAACAGGAAAAACCTGCCATGTCGCAAGACAAACGTCAGAACCTTCAGGACACCTTCCTCAACTCGGTCCGCAAGACCAAGACGCCGCTGACCATCTTTCTGGTCAACGGGGTCAAGCTGCAGGGCATCGTGACCTGGTTCGACAACTTCTGTGTGCTGCTGCGCCGCGATGGCCAGTCCCAGCTGGTGTACAAGCACGCCATCTCCACCATCATGCCGTCCGCGCCCGTGCAACTGTACGAGCCCGACGCCGAAGAAGACTGATTGACCAGCAAACTGATCGACCACGCCGTCCCGCTGATCCGGGCGGTCGTCATCCACCCCGACCGACGCTCAGACAGCCCTCGGCTGGCAAGCGAGCGCCTTGAGGAAGCCGTGGGCCTCGCCCGCGCGCTGGACCTTGACGTGCGCGCTGAAGAGATCGTGCGATTGCGTGGGACCACGCCTGCCACCCTGTTCGGAAGCGGCAAGGTCGAGGAACTGGCCGCCCTGGTCCGCGCGGCCGATGCAGAGGCGGTCATCATCGATGACGCCCTGACGCCGGTGCAGCAACGCAATCTGGAGAAGGCGTGGGAGGTGAAGGTCATCGACCGCACCGGCCTGATCCTGGAAATCTTCGGACGCCGCGCGCGAACCAAGGAAGGCCGGCTTCAGGTCGAACTGGCGCGGCTCGACTACGAGCGGTCGCGCCTGGTGCGGACCTGGACCCACCTGGAGCGACAGCGCGGCGGCACCGGCTCGACCGGCGGCCCCGGCGAGACCCAGATCGAGCTGGACCGGCGTCTGATCGCCGACCGGATCGTGCGGCTGAAGGCCGAGTTGGAAGAGGTGCGCCGCACGCGCGGTCTGCACCGCAAGCAGCGCCAGAAGGTCCCGTTCCCGACCATCGCCCTGGTCGGCTACACCAACGCCGGCAAGTCGACCCTATTCAACCGGCTGACCGGATCAGAGGTCTTCGCCAAGGACCTGTTGTTCGCCACCTTGGACACGACCCAGCGGACCATCCGCCTGCCGCAGGGCCGGCCGGCCATTGTCGCGGACACCGTCGGCTTTATCTCCGATCTGCCGCATGAACTGGTCGAAAGCTTCCGCGCCACCCTGGAAGAGGTCGGCGAGGCCGATCTGATCCTGCACGTCCGCGACATCGCCTCGGCCGACAGCGACGCCCAGGCCAAGGACGTTGAGACGGTGCTGAAACAGATCGAGACGCCCGAGGCCAAGACCCGTCGGGTGCTGGAGGTCTGGAACAAGATCGACCTGCTGGACGAAGAGGCGCGCGAGGCCGTGCTGGGTCAGGCCGAACGTCTGGCGAAAACGGGCGAGGCGGTCGCCGTCTCGGCCTGGACGGGCGAGGGAATCGAACCCCTGCGCCAGACCATCGCCGGCCTGATCGACGACGATCCCGAGACCCGGCTGACGCTGGAGCCCGACCAGGGCGAGGCCCTGGCCTGGCTGTATGAACACGGCCGGGTGGTCTTCCGCGACACGGATGACGCCGGCCGCACTCACGTCACGGTCAGGCTTCACCCTGCAGCCTTGGGGCGATTCGAGCGTCTGTATCCCGACCTGGCTGACTGACCTATGCATCTGATCGAGACCGTCCTGCTGCTGCTTCTGGCCGTCGTGGTGTCGGGCTCGGTCGCGCGGATCACGCGCATCGCCTTGCCTCTGGTGCAGATCGGCCTGGGGGCCGCCATCGTGCTGGCGACGGGGACGACGGTGGATCTGGAGCCGGACATCTTCTTCCTCCTGTTCCTGCCGCCCCTGCTGTTTCTGGACGGCTGGCGTATCCCCAAGGAGGCGCTATTCCGCGACCGGGCGGTGATCCTGGAGCTGGCCCTGGGCCTGGTCCTGTTCACCGTCATCGGTCTGGGCTTCCTGATCTGGTGGATGATCCCGGAGATGCCGCTGGCGGTTGCTTTCGCCTTGGCCGCCATCCTGTCTCCGACCGACCCCATCGCGGTTCAGGCCATCGCCGCCCGGGCGCCGATTCCCAAACGGCTGATGCACATCCTGGAGGGCGAGTCGCTGTTGAACGACGCCACCGGCCTGACCTGCATGCGGATCGCGGTGGTTGCGGCCACGACCGGCGCCTTCTCGATCGGCAGCGCCGTCGGATCCTTCGCCTGGCTGGCCCTGGTCGGCGTGGTGACAGGGGTTCTGGTCACCATGGCCATCAGTTACGCCAAGGGTTTCGTCAGTCGCCGCTGGGGCGAGGACGTCGGGGCGCAGATTCTCGTCAGCCTGCTGATCCCCTTCGCCGCCTATCTGGTCGCTGAAGAACTGAACGCCTCCGGCATCCTAGCGGCGGTGGCGGCGGGCGTGACCATGAGCTTCACCGAGCGGGGCGGCGGGATCGGAGGCCAGTCCCTGGCCATGACCCGAATCCGGCGCGGCGTAGTGTGGGACACGGTCCAGTTCGTCGCCAACGGCATCATCTTCGTCATCCTGGGCGAACAGATGCCGTCGATCCTGGCGCGGGCGGCCGAGGTGGTGCGGGGCACCAGCCGGCCGGAAGTCTGGTGGCTGGCCGTCTATGTGTTCGCCATCGTCGCCGCCCTGGCGGTCATGCGTTTCGTCTGGGTCTGGACCTCGCTGAAGCTGACCCTGTTCCGGCGGCGCCATCGCGGCCCGCCCGCCAAGGTCGGGTTGCGCCTGACCCTGGTGATGTCGCTGGCGGGCGTGCGCGGGGCCATCACCCTGGCGGGCATATTGACCCTGCCGTTCGTCCTGGGCGACGGATCGCCGATGCCGTCGCGCAACCTGGCCATCTTCCTGGCGGCAGGGGTGATCATTGTTTCTCTGCTGGTGGCGACCTTCGCCCTGCCGCGCCTGATGAAGGGGGTCGAACTGCCGCCCGAACCGTCGCAGGAACGGGAGGAGGACCGGGGCCGTGTCGCCGCCGCCTCGGCCGCCCTACGCGCCGTCGAGGACGCCTCCCACGCCATGGCCGAGGGCAAGACCAACCCCGATCTCTATTCCGATGTCGCCAGCCGGATCATGGAAGTCTATCGCCGGCGCATCGAGACCCATACCCGCACCGACGAGGATGACGCGGTCGTGGCGCGCAAGATCGACGCTGTGGAACGCCGACTGTGGCTGGCCGGTCTGGCGGCCGAGCGAGAAGAACTGGGGCGGTTGGCGCGGGCGCGTCAACTGGACGAGGTCGCCGCGCGCAAGATGATCCGTGAAGTGGATCTTCAGGAATTGCGGTATCTTTAGCGGTCAGCGATCCATGAACGCCGCGACCGCCGCGTAGCTGTCGGCGATGTGGTGGGCGCCGCGCGCGACCAGGCGCTCGGCGTGGCCGTCGCGGATATGGCCGCCGGCGGTCAGGCCGACCACCGTCATGCCGGCGGCGATCCCGGCGGTGACGCCCGCCTCGCTGTCCTCGATCACCAGGACGCGGGCCGGATCGACGCCCATGTTTTCGGCGGCGTGCAGGAAGATGTCGGGGTGGGGCTTGCCGAGCTCGACCACCAGGCCGGTGAAGACGGCGCCGTCGAAATGATCGGTCAGGCCGAACAGGTCCAGGCCGACGCCGATCCAGTCGGGGCCGCTGGACGAGGCGATACAGCGGGCCTCGGACCGGGCGGCGACGAAGTCGATCATGCCGGGGACGGGCTTCAGATGGATCGGCGCGCGGGCGCGGCAGGTGGCGAACCAGGTGGTGTGGAAGTCCTCGGGGCAGGGCCGGCCCAGGGCGGCTTCGACCGCCGGCCGGTTGTCGCGCCAGCGCTTGCCCGTATAGGCGGCCAGGACGTCGTCCAGGCTGGTCGGCAGGCCGATGGCGGTCAGTTGCTCGGCCATGACGGTGCTGTTCAGCACCTCGCTGTCGGCGACGACGCCATCATAGTCGAAAATGATCAGGTCGTAGGGCATGCGGCGGCTCAAGATGGGGAGCCGGCCTTCTCGGCGACCTTTGCGGCGTCCCAGAGGCGGTCCATCTCCTCCAGCGTCGATTGGTCGGGGGTGCGGCCGTCTTTCGCCAGTTCGGCCTCGATGAAGCCGAAGCGGCGCACGAACTTGGCGTTGGTGGCGCGCAGGGCGTCCTCGGGCTCGACATCCAGCTTGCGGGCCAGGTTGGCGACGACGAACAGCAGGTCGCCCAGCTCCTCGCGCGCCTTGGCCTTATCGCCGGCGGCGATCTCGACGCGCAGTTCCGCCACCTCTTCGGCCAGCTTGTCGAACACCTCGTCGGTCGAGGGCCAGTCGAAGCCGACGCGGCCGGCGCGCTTGGTCAGTTTGGCGGCGCGGGTCAGGGCGGGCAGGCCGACGGGGACGTCGTCGAGGACGCCCGGCTTCTTGCGGTCCTTGCGTTCGGCGGCCTTGATGGTTTCCCAGGCGACGGTCTGTTCTTTCGAGGTGCGCTGCGCCTTATCGCCAAAGACGTGGGGGTGGCGGCGTTCCAGCTTGTCGGCGATGGCCGTGACCACGTCGTCGAAGGCGAACAAACCCTGTTCCTCGGCCATGCGGGCATGGAAGACGACCTGGAACAGCAGGTCGCCGAGTTCGCCCTTCAGCTCGTTCAGGTCGTTGCGCTCGATGGCGTCGGCGACCTCATAGGCCTCTTCGATCGTATAGGGGGCGATGGTGGCGAAGGTCTGCTCCACGTCCCAGGGGCAGCCGCCGTCCGGGTCGCGCAGCCGTTCCATGACGCCGAGCAGGCGGTCGATGGGCCTCACGCTCGAGCCTCCGCGTCGCGGGCGTCGAGGGCCTGGCGGATCTCATTGTGGCGCGCCGCCGTCAGCGGATAGTTCTTCAGCACCCAGCCTGCCAGCACCAGCAGCACGCCGGGAACCAGGATGAAGAGGATCTGGAGCGTGAGCAGGGCTGTCTCGCTGTTGCCGGCGAGGCCGGGAACGGCGCGGAAGCCGACCCCCTGGAGGATCAGATAGGGCACGAGGGCCACGACGTGGCCGATCTTGGTCGTGGCCGACAGGATGGACAGCATCAGGCCGGTGCGGTCGACGCCGGTCTCGAACCGCTCCTGGTCGCCGGCGTCGGCCATCATGGCGCGGGTCAGGAACAGGCCCGCGGCATAGGGCAGGCCGGCGATGAACATGACGACGGCGGTCAGGACGAAGTTTCCACCGGGGACCAGGGTGGCGCCGACATACAGAACGGCCGAGACGAGGCTGGCGATCGCCAGGCCGCGGTCCTTGCCGACGCGGGTCGCCAGCCAGGCCCAGAAGGGCGCGCCGCACAGGCCGGCGACGAAGTAGAACAGCATGAACAGCCCGGCCTCGGTGTGGTCGTAGCCGCGGATCTGGCCGAAGAAGAAGAACAGCAGCGAGCCGGTGATGCCCGGCGCCACGCCCAGCAGCAGGTCGGCGATCAGCAGTTTCTGCACCACGGGGGTCTTCAGCAGCGTCAGATAGGCGTTCAGGCTGCCGTGCGGCTGGTCTCCGGCGGTGACGGGCTCGGGCACGGCGACCATGGCCAGGCCGATGGTGACGGGCAGGGCGATGACGATGGCCCAGCCCATGATCCGCACCCCGTCGGCATAGGTCCCGATGCCGGTCTGGACCACTACGGTCGGCAGGACCAGGATCAGCACCACCCCGATGATGTTGAACACCTGCCACCAGCCGTAGACGCGGCTGCGCTGGTCATACTGGGGCGCGAGGACGGCGGCCCAGCCCAGTTGGCCCAGGGTGCCGATGGAGAAGCCGAGGTAAAGGAACAGCAGCCAGCCGAACAGATAGAGGGGCGGCGCGCCGGGCTGGACCACGACGAACATCATGAAGGCGGCCAGCATCAGCATCGGCGTCGAGATCGCCATCCAGGGGCGGTAGCGGCCGAACCGGGTCCTGGTCTTGTCCATGCCCCAGCCGATGAAGGGGTCGAAGACGATGTCGATCAGACGCACGGCCATGAAGACGGCCGCGACCACGCCCAGCTCGAGCCCGACGTAGGTGGCGTAGAATTCCGGCAGGGTGACGGGCAGGGCGACGCCGAAGGCCGCCAGCGGCAGGCAGGGGCCGGAGAAGGCGGCGAGCACGGCGTTGGAGCGACGGGGCGCGGCGGCGACGGTCATGCAGCGGGTCCGGAACAGCCCGGATGAGTCGGGCCGGTTCACCATCGCAGCTTTACGGACGGACGCGGAGTCGGATTTGGGCGCTGCGGTCTCTCTGTGCTTGCTCCAGCGACCGGCTTGGGGCTTGCTGTTCGGCATGTGGCGAAACCTCATTGCCTTTCTGTCGGTCTGTTTCGTCCTGGCTGCGGCCGGCGGCGCGCGTGCGGCTGGACCCTGTCACACCAACGCCGACGTCTGGGGCGGACAGGCCCTGGTCAACGCCGCCTCGGCTTACGCGATGGAATGGACCCCGTTCGGGGCGACCGAATGGGGGTGGCGGACCTATGTTCCCCTGATCCAGCGCGAACTGCACACGACTTGCGGTCCGGGCACGCCGATCTTCGCCTCTCAGTTGGCGGGCTTCCAGCAGACCCATGGCCTTGCGCCGACCGGCCTGTTCGATGCGTCGACCTTTCAGGTCCTGCGGGGGCTGTGGCAGGAGCGTCGACCGTTCGTCATGGCCCGCACCCGCCAGGAATGCCCCGACCCGCCGCCGATCAACCAATTGGGCTATCTGGTCGAATCCGAGGAACACGCCGACCGGCTGACGCGCCTTTTGCGACGCGACGTTCTGGACGCCTATCGCCGGATGGTCGCCGCCGCCCGCGCCGAGGTTCCCGAGGTCGCGGCCGATCCCGAACTGCTGCAGATCTTTTCCGGCTTCCGCGATCCGGAGGCGGACGCCGCGCGCTGCGCCCAGCAGGGCAATTGCGACGGCCTGCGGCGCGCCGTCTGTTCGCCGCATCGGACGGGGACGGCCGTCGACCTCTATGTCGGTCAGGCGCCGGGGCGGGGGGTCGATTCGACCGCGGCCGCCAGCCGCGAACATATGGCGCGGTCGGCGACCTATCGCTGGCTGGTCGCCAACGCCGGGCGGTTCGGGTTCGTACCCTATGTCTATGAGCCCTGGCATTGGGAGTATGTGCGGCCGTGGGATCCATCATTCGCGCCCTGACCGAAGGGGAGGCCGGCCTGGCGCGTGAGGCGTTCGGTTCGGCGCTTCGTCTGGATCGAATCCGGTTGATCGCCTGGCCCTTCCGTCGCGCCTTCGTCGCCGGCCGCTGGTTCGGGCGCGACTGGATCGTCTGGCCCAGACGGGCGTTTCAGACGGACTTCGGCCAGGCGTCGCAGCAGATTCAAGGCGTGCTGGTGCACGAACTGACCCATGTCTGGCAGGCGCAGCAGGGGGTGAATCTGCTGTTCGCCAAGCTGAAGGCGGGCGACAGCGCCGCTGCCTACGCCTATTCAGCCGATCCGGACTGCCGCTGGGATTCGCTGAATATCGAGCAGCAGGCCATGGTGATGGAGCATCGCTTTCACGGCCTGCGCGGCGGCGAAACGCCCGGGACCCGCGCATTCTATGATGCGGTTTGTCCCTTCGTGCGGTGAAACCCGCCCGAGGGCTTGCAAGGGCAGGATGGACACGCCAAGTTAGCAACGGTCATTGTTGCGAATGACGGCCTGTCATTCAATGGAGCCTCCCCATGCCCAAGATTCTCGTCCTCTATCACTCCACCTACGGTCATATCGAAGCCATGGCCGAAGCCGTCGCCGAAGGCGCGCGCGAAGTCGAAGGCGCCGTCGTCGACATCAAGCGCGTGCCCGAACTGGTGCCGGACGAACTGGCCAAGGCGTCGGGCTACAAGCTGGATCAGGCGGCCCCCATCGCCAAGGTCGAGGATCTGGCGAACTATGACGCGATCATCATCGGCGCCGGCACCCGCTTCGGCACCGTCGCCTCGCAGATGCGCAACTTCCTCGATCAGACCGGCGGCCTGTGGTTCAACGGCGCCCTGGTGGGCAAGGTCGGCGGCGCCTTCACCTCGACCGCGACCCAGCACGGCGGCCAGGAAACCACCCTGATGGGCCTGGTTCAGACCCTGATGCATCACGGCCTGATCGTGGTCGGCCTGCCCTATGCCTTCCAGGGCCAGATGAACATGGACGAGATCGTCGGCGGCAGCCCCTATGGCGCCACCACCCTGACCAAGGGCGACGGCTCGCGCATGCCCAGCCAGATCGACCTGGACGGCGCCCGCTTCCAGGGCAAGCACATCGCCGAGATCGCCAAGAAGCAGTTCGGCTGATCCGATGCGCCAGCCCGCCGTCTTCTTCGGCCACGGCTCGCCCATGAACGCGCTTGGCGGTCCCTTCGGGGCCGCCTGGCGCGGGTTGGGTGAAGTCATCGGCAAGCCCAAGGGGGGGGTGATGATCTCCGCCCACTGGGAGACGCGCGGGCTGGGCGTTACGGCGCAGGAACGGCCCGAAACCATCCATGATTTCGGGAATTTTCCGCCTGAGCTTCACGCGTTTCAGTATCCCGCGCCTGGCTCGCCCGAACTGGCGGCCCGGGTGGCGGAGCTGACGGGGGCGGTCCAGACGCAACAATGGGGCCTGGATCACGGGACCTGGTCGGTGCTGTGCCATGTGTGGCCGGATGCCGACGTGCCGGTGGTGCAGCTGTCTTTGAATCGTGAACTGACGGCGCGCCAGCACTACGAACTGGCCAAGGCCCTGCGGCCGCTGCGGGACGAGGGAATCGTCATCGCCGGCTCGGGCGACTTCGTCCACAATCTGCGGACCTGGAAGCGTGATGCGGGGGCCGAGCCCTACGTCTGGGCGACCGGCTTCAATGAGGCGGTCAAACAGGCCTTTGTGGTCGGCGACCACGAAGCCCTGATCGACTGGGTCGGCCTGGCCGAGGACGCCCAGCTGAGCGTGCCGACTGACGAACACTACCTGCCGGTGCTCTATATCGCCGCCCAGCAGACGCCGGGCGAGCCGGTGTCTTTCTTCAACGACAGCATCGACGGCGGGTCGATTTCGATGACGGGGGTGCGGATCGGGTAGGGCGGTCAGGCCGCCTTTTCCGCCTCGACCATTTTCTGGATCGCGACATAGTCCGTCTTGCCGCTGCCCAGGACTGGAACCTCGGCGACCTTGACGATCTTCTTGGGCACGATCAGCTCGGGGGCCCCGTTCGAGCGGGCCCATTCGGCCAGGGGCGCGACCTCGGCCTCGGCGTGGTCAGTGACCAGGACCAGTTTTTCGCCCTTGCGGGTGTCGGGAATGGAGACGACGGCGTGGCGCTGGTCGGGCCAGACCGCGCCGGCGATGCCCTCGACCGCCGTCAGCGACACCATTTCGCCGCCGATCTTGGCGAAGCGTTTGGCGCGCCCCTTGATGGTGACATAGCCCTCGGCGTCCACATCGACGATGTCGCCGGTGTCCAGCCAGCCGTCCTCGACCGGGGACCATTCCAGGGGCTCGGCCGAGGTGACGTAGCCGCTCATCACATTGGGGCCGCGCAGATACAGACGGCCGCCGTCCGCGATGCCCTCCACCGGCTCAAGCTTCCAGTCGATGCCGGGCAGAATCTGGCCCACCGTGCCGGGGGCGTTGCGATCCGGGTGATTGACGGCGACGACCGGCGAGGCTTCGGTCGCGCCATAGCCTTCCAGCAGTTCGACGCCGCCGAATTTTGAGTTGAACAGGTTGCGGGTTTCCTGGCGCACCTTTTCGGCGCCGGCGACTACAAATTTCAGGGTGGCGAAATCGTCCGCCTCGGCGACGCGGCCATACTGATTCAGGAAGGTGTCGGTCGCGAACAGGATCGAGGCCTTCACCTGGGGCAGCAGGTCGGTGATCTGTTTGGCGTGCAGCGGCGACGGATACTGGAAGGCCTTCAAGCCTTGAAGCAGCGGCAGGATGACCCCGCCGGTGAGGCCGAAACAGTGGAAGGTGGGCAGGGGATTGAACATCACCCATTCCGGCAGCAGGTCGATATGGGCCGCGACCTGTCGGGCGTTGGCGACCAGGTTCCTCTGGCTCAGCACCACGCCCTTGGGCGTTCCGAAACTGCCCGACGTGAACAGGACCACGCCGGGCGCGTCCGGGTCGGTCTTGACGCGGAACCGCTTGGGCGCAACGCCGGCGCTGAGGCCGTACAGCTTGTCGGCCAAGCCGATGGTCTTGCGCACGTCATCCAGCCAGACGACCTCGGCCACCGTCTTCAGCTCGACGATCAGGTCGTCCAGCTTGGCCTGATCGATGAAACGTTTGGCGGTCAGGACCTTCTTGACGCCCGAGGCCTTGATCGCCGCCTTCAGATTTGTCTCGCCCGCAGTGAAGTTCAGCATGACCGGCACGCGGCCGTGGGCGTGCAGGCCGAAGAAGGTGACGACCACGCCCATGGACGAGGGCAGCAGGATGGCGACCCGCTCGCCCGGATCGGTCATGTTCGCGATCTTGCGCCCCAGGACGAAGGCGGCGCGGATCAGGCCGGTGTAGGTGAGGGGGTGGCGATCCTGGTCCTCCAGAATTTCCTTGTCCCCGAACCGGGCGCGCGCGTCGATCAGCGCGTCGATCAGCGTGGTGTCGTACAGCGAGGAATCCAGGGCCTGGCGCAAACGCGTCTCCTGCGGAGGGCGCGAGAGGCCCTCTCTGTTGTCGGGCGTCCGTCATTAATGACGCGACGGTGTCTTGAAAAGATAGGTTACGCGGCGTGAGTTCCCAAGCGCGCCATCATCTGTAACCGGCCGTGGCTTGCCATCGGGGCGCGGAAGGCCGAAATACCGGCCATGGTCACCCTGATCGACACCCTTCAGCGCAAGCCGTCGGAGCTGCGCCACCCCGAGAAACAGAACCGTCCGGAGTCGGTCGTTCTGAAAAAGCCCGACTGGCTGCGCGTCAAGGCGCCCGGCTCGGGCGAATACAACGCCACCAAGGACATTGTCCGCTCCAAAGGGCTGCATACGGTCTGTGAAGAGGCGGCCTGCCCGAACATCGGCGAGTGCTGGAGCCAGAAGCAGGCCACCCTGATGATCATGGGCGACACCTGCACGCGGGCCTGCGCCTTCTGCAACGTCAAGACGGGCCTGCCCCAGCCGCTGGACCCGGAGGAGCCGGGCAAGGTCGGGCTTGCGGTGTCGCAGATGGCCCTGAACCATGTGGTGATCACCTCGGTCGATCGCGACGACGTGGCGGACGGCGGCGCGGCCCATTTCGCCGAAGTGGTGCGCCAGATCCGCCTTCAGGCGCCGAAGACGACCATCGAGATCCTGACGCCCGACTTCCTGCGCAAGGACGGCGCCGCCGCAGTGATGATCGACGCCAAGCCCGACGTCTTCAACCACAACCTCGAGACCGTTCCGCGCCTGTATCTGAAGATCCGGCCCGGCGCCCGCTACTTCCATTCCCTGCGCCTGTTGCAGATGGTCAAGGAACGCGACCCGGAACAGTTCACCAAGTCCGGGATCATGGTCGGACTGGGCGAGACCAAGGAAGAGGTCATGCAGGTGATGGATGACATGCGGTCCGCCGGCGTCGACTTCATCACCATCGGCCAGTACCTGCAGCCGACGCGCAAACACGCCGCCATCGACCGGTTCGTCACGCCGGAAGAGTTCAAGGCCTATGAGGCGATCGCCCGGGCCAAGGGCTTCCTGATGGTGTCCTCGTCGCCGCTGACGCGCTCGTCGCACCACGCCGGCGACGACTTCGCCCGGCTGAAGGCCGCGCGTGAGGCGCAGCTGCGCCGCTAAGGTTCGAATGGCCGTCCACCGCGTAACGCGCATCCTTCCCTATGCGCCCGAACAGCTTGCCGATCTGGTCGCCGACGTGCGCGCCTATCCCGACTTCGTGCCCTGGGTCACGTCGATGCGGGTCTGGAACGAGCGGGCCGAAGGCGAGGGCGTCTCCGTGCTGGACGCCGAGGCCGGGGTCGGCTTCTCCTTCCTGAAGGAGCGGTTCTCCACCTGGGTCCGGCATGACCGGAACGCGCCCAAGGTCGAGGTCGGCCTGTTGCGCGGGCCGTTCAAACATCTGAAGAACCGGTGGGAGTTTTTCCCGCATCCCGACGGCGCGCGGCTGGAGTTCATGATCGACTTCGCCTTCAAGTCGCGGATGCTGGACCTGATGCTGTCGGCCAATTTCGACCGGGCGGTGGAAAAGCTGATCGGTTGTTTCGAGGGCGAGGCGAAGCGGAGGTACGGCGGCCGATGAGTTTCGATTTCGACGCGACCGTCGTGGGCGCCGGGGCCGTGGGCCTGGCCAGCGGGCGGGCGTTGTCGAAACGGGGCCTGACGGTGCTGGTGCTTGAGAAGGAAGGCCACATCGGCCAGGGCGTCTCGTCGCGCAATTCCGAGGTCATCCACGGCGGCCTCTATTATCCGTCCGGTTCGCTGAAGGCGCGGTTCTGCGTCGAGGGACGGCGGGCGCTTTATGACTTCCTGGCCAGCCGCAAGATCGACCATCGGAAGTGCGGCAAGCTGGTCGTGGCCACGCAAGAGGCCGAGGTCCAGCGGATCGAGGCCATTTTCGAACAGGCGACGGCCAATGGGGTCGAGGGACTGGCGCATCTGACCGGCGCCCAGGCGCGGGCGCTGGAGCCAGAGCTGAACGCCCACGCCGCTATCCTGTCGCCCGAGAGCGGTCTGTTCGACAGCCACGGCTATATGCTGGCCCTGCAGGGCGAGATCGAGGACGAGGGCGGATCGGTGGTGGTCTCGGCCCCGTTCGAAGGCGCAGACCCCCTGCCGGGCGGCGGCTTCACGATACGCGTGGGCGGGGAGGGGGCGATGGAGGTCTCCAGCCGCCTGCTGGTGACGGCGCCTGGCCTGTCGGCGCAAACCGTGGCGGCGGCTGTCGAGGGCTATCCGGCTGGCGACATTCCCTCCGGCCATTTCGGCAAGGGCGTCTACTTCCGGCTGGTCGGCAAGGCGCCGTTCGACCGACTGATCTATCCGCCGCCGATTCCCGGCGCCCTGGGCACCCATTATCGCAAGGATCTGGGCGGCCAGGCGGTGTTCGGCCCCGACCTGGCCTATGTCGAGACCGAGGACTATTCGGTCGATCCGGCCAAGGCGGAGGTGTTCGCCGCCTATATCCGCCGCTTCTGGCCCGGCCTGCCCGACGGCGCCCTGACGCCCGACTACGCCGGGATCCGGCCCAAGCTGCATGGTCCGGGCGAACCGCAGCCGGACTTCCAACTGCACGGCGTCGAGCACCACGGGATCGAGGGGCTGATGGCCCTGTTCGGCATAGAAAGCCCCGGCCTGACCAGTTCGCTGGCGATAGGCGAGGCGGTGGCCAAGACCCTGACGAGCCCGTCGTGACCGAGCGCGAGAAGATGCTGGCCGGCCTGCCGTACAATCCGGGCGACCCGGACCTGCGCGACGGCCGCGCCCGCGCCGTGGGCCTGACCATCGCCATCAATACAGAGCCGGATCGCGACAAGCGCCGCGTCCTGGTCAATGAACTTGTGCGCGCGGCCGATGGCGGGGCGATCATCATGCCGGGCTTCTTCTGCGACTATGGCGTCAATATCCATTTCGGAGCGAACGCCTTCGTCAACGCCAACAGCGTCTTTCTGGACTGCGCCGAAATCCGAATCGGCGACAATTTTCAGGCCGGACCAGGGGTGCAGTTGTTGACGCCGGAACATCCGCTGGACGCCGTCGAGCGGCGAGGGCTGGAATCCGCTCGACCGATCACGATCGGCGACGATGTGTGGATCGGCGGCGGGGCGATCGTTCTGGCGGGCGTGACGATCGGCGATCGCGCCGTCGTCGGAGCAGGCAGCGTCGTGACCAGGGACGTGCCGCCCGACGTCGTCGTGGTCGGCAACCCGGCCAAGGTGGTCAAACACCTGACGCGGAACGCCGCGCAATGATCTCTCAACTCGTCACGCCGCGCCTGATTCTGCGACGGGCGAGGCCGGACGATGTCGATGATCTGCATCAGGTCTTTTCATCTCCGGAAGCGATGCGGTGGTGGTCGACCATGCCGCATGCGGCCAGGGAAAAGACGGCGGAGTGGCTGGAGAGCATGATCGCCGCCGCCCCGGAAACCAGCGACGATTTCGTCATTGAGGCGCAAGGTCGAGTCATCGGCAAGGCGGGGTTCTGGCGGCTGCCAGAGATCGGCTACATCCTGCATCCCGACTATTGGGGGCGAGGGCTGGCGAAGGAGGCGCTGACCGCCGTGATCGATCATGTCATGGTCACGCGGGATATCGATGCGATCACCGCCGACGTGGACCCCTCCAATGCGGCGTCCATTCGCCTGCTGGGGCGTTTGGGCTTCGAACAGACGGGGGCCGCCAGCCGGACCTGGCAGGTTGGGGGCGTCTGGATGGACAGTCTTTACTTCGGGCTGGACCGTGATCGCTGGAAGTCGCTCAAGACGCCTTGAAATCGTCGTGCGGTTCATGCATAAGCCGCGCCTCGCGTGGCGGCTCGGCGTTCTTCTCACGAAGGACCGGGGCCGCCGCTATCGTTTTCGCGCTTGATCAGGCTTCGGCTCTGGGCGGCGCCCGACTTAGAAGATTGAGACGGACATGGCCGTTCCGAAGCGGAAAGTATCCCCCTCGCGTCGCAACATGCGCCGCGCCCACGACGCCCTGAGCTCGAACGTCTATGTCGAGGACAAGGACACCGGCGAGCTGAAGCGCCCGCACCACATCGACCTGAAGACCGGCACCTATCGCGGTCGCCAGGTCATCACGCCGAAGGAAGACTAGTCTTCCACGGCCCGGTTTCGACCGGACGAAGTTTATTACGGCGCGCGGTCACCCGCGCGCCGTTTTCGTGCGTTCTGTGCTGTGAAGCTTCTCAGAAGGACGCACGCCCATGATCCGTTTCGCCACCGTCAGCGCACTTGCGCTGCTCACACTCGCCGCCTGCGAACGCCGTGACGACCCCGTGGCCCAGCCGCCTTCCGCTGCGGCTCCTGCGCCGGCCGAAGCGCCGCCGCCGCCGCCGGCCAATGCTTCGACCCTGACGGCCGATGGTCTGGGGGCGGCGCGAATCGGCATGACGCGCGCCGAGCTGGTCCAGGTATGGGGCGAGGATTCCCAACCAAACGCCGTCGGCGGGGCCGATCCGGAGACCTGCGACGAGTTTCATCCGGTCGATGCGCCCAAGGATGTGCGCGTCATGATCCAGAACGGCGTGCTGACCCGTATCACCGCCGCGCGCGACGCGACGATCAAGACCGACCGCGGGTTCGGCGTCGGCGACACGGGCATGGCGATCAAACAGGCCTATGGCGGCGCCGTCTTCGCCCAATCGCACAAGTATCAGGCGGCGCCGGCGGAGGACCTGTTCGTCTGGTCGCGCGGCGGATCGACGACCTATGTGACCGATCCGGCCGCGCGCGGGATCCGCTACGAGGTCGGCTCCGACGGCAAGGTGATGATGATCCACGCCGGCGATCCGTCCATTCAACTGGTCGAGGGCTGTTCCTGACGACCAAGGGCGACGCAGGCATTGGCGATTCGCGGGGAGACGTCTAAACCCCTCGGACCTGTTTTCCGCCTGAGCCAAAGAGCCGAGCCATGACCGACATCGCCGACATCGTCGCCCGCCAGATCCTCGACAGCCGGGGCAATCCGACGGTGGAAGTCGACGTGATCCTGGATGACGGCTCTTTCGGTCGCGCCTCGGTGCCGTCGGGCGCTTCGACCGGCGCTCACGAAGCCGTCGAACTGCGCGACGGCGACAAGGATCTGTGGGGCGGCAAGGGCGTGCAGAAGGCGGTCGACGCCGTCAACGGCGAGATCTTCGACGCCCTGTCCGGCATGGACGCCGAGGATCAACGTCGTATCGACGAGGCGATGATCGACCTGGACGGCACGCCCAACAAGGCCCGTCTGGGCGCCAACGCCATCCTGGGCGTGTCCCTGGCCGCCGCCAAGGCCAGCGCCATTTCGGCCGGCCTGCCGCTGCACCGCTATATCGGCGGCGTCTCGGCCCGCGTCCTGCCGACGCCGATGATGAACATCATCAACGGCGGCGCCCATGCCGACAATCCGATCGACATCCAGGAGTTCATGATCCTGCCGACCGGGGCTGAGACCTTCACCGACGCCCTGCGCATGGGCGCGGAGATCTTCCACGCCCTGAAGAAGCAGCTGAAGGACGCCGGCCATAACACCAACGTCGGCGACGAGGGCGGCTTCGCCCCGAACCTGGCCTCGGCCGAAGAAGCCCTGAGCTTCATCACCAAGGCGGGCCAGGCGGCCGGTTATCTGGCCGGCGAGGACTTCCACCTGGGTCTGGACGTCGCCTCGACCGAGTTCTTCAAGGACGGCAAATACGTCATGGCGGGCGAAGGCAAGACCGTCGACGCCGAGGGCATGGCCGCCTATCTGGTGGACCTGTGCGAGCGGTTCCCGATCGTCTCGATCGAGGACGCCATGGCCGAGGACGATTTCGACGGTTGGCGCCTGCTGACCGAGCGTCTGGGCGACCGGGTCCAACTGGTCGGCGACGACCTGTTCGTGACCAACCCCGCGCGTCTGGCCGCAGGCATCGGCGAGGGCCTGGCCAACTCCATCCTGATCAAGGTCAACCAGATCGGCACCCTGTCCGAGACCCTGGACGCCGTCGATATGGCCCACCGCGCCGGTTACACCGCCGTGATGAGCCACCGTTCGGGCGAGACCGAGGATTCGACCATCGCCGACCTGGCCGTCGCCACCAACTGCGGGCAGATCAAGACCGGCTCGCTGGCCCGCTCGGACCGGGTGGCGAAATACAATCAGCTGCTGCGCCTGGAAGAGATGCTGGGCGACCAGGCCGTCTATTTCGGCGACGGCATGCTGCTGCGCTAAACCTGTGAATTGTCGGCGAAGAATCAGCGTTCTTCGTCGACTTCCTTACGGTCAAGCTACATTTTGTTAGGCATTTTCGGGCACGGTTCCTGAACTGTGTTTTTCGCGCTCAGAAGGAGCGTCGGTCGTGCCCGAACGGATGAAACCTTACCGCCTGTCCCTCGCCCTGTTATTGCTGCTCGCCTATCTGGGCGTTCAGGCTCTGACGGGCGAACGGGGCCTGCTGAGCGGATCGTCGCGTGACGCCCTGATGGGGCGGCGTGAGAACCAGCTCGCCCATCTCACAGAACAGCGCCGCGACCTGGAGACGCGGGTGCGCTATCTCCGCACCGACAGCCTGTCGAAGGACTTGCTGGAGGAGCGCGCACGCGCCGTTCTCGGCTTTTCGGACCCGCGCGACTATGTGATCCACGTTCCGGCGCAACCCGTTCAGGGATGAAAACCTTCGCCGCTTGAACTATTGTTACAGTCGAGCCCGCACCCCTTTGCGTTCCGGGAAGGAAGGCTGCTAAAGCCCCCTTCCGTAACGATAAGAAGGCGTCGCTTCCCGACGCCTAGCCGGGAGATGCCGGATGGCGAAAGCCCCAGCCAAAGCCGCTCAGACCACTGCGCCTGACAAGCTTTCAAACACGCCTTCGGCGTCCAAGGAGGACCTCCTCCGCTTTTACCGCGAGATGGTTCTCATCCGCCGCTTCGAGGAGCGTGCGGGCCAACTGTACGGCATGGGTCTGATCGGGGGCTTCTGCCACCTGTATATCGGCCAGGAAGCCGTGGCCGTCGGCGTTCAGGAGAGCGTCAGACAGGGCCACGACAAGATCATCACGGGCTATCGCGACCACGGCCACATGCTGGCCGCCGGCATGGACCCCAAGGAAGTCATGGCCGAACTGACCGGCCGCATCGGCGGTTCGTCGCGCGGCAAGGGCGGTTCGATGCACATGTTCGACGTGCCGACCGGCTTCTACGGCGGTCACGGCATCGTCGGCGCCCAGGTGTCGCTGGGCACCGGCCTGGCCTTCGCCGGCAAGTATCGCGGCGATGATTCGGTGGCCTTCGTCTATTTCGGCGACGGCGCCTCGAACCAGGGGCAGGTCTACGAGAGCTTCAACATGGCCCAGCTGTGGAAGCTGCCGGCCATCTACATCATCGAGAACAACCAGTACGCCATGGGCACGAGCATCGAGCGCTCGTCGTCCACGACCCAGCTTAGCCAGCGCGGCGCCAGCTTCGGCATTCCGGGCGAGCAGGTGGACGGCATGGATGTTCTGGCCGTGCGTGATGCGGTCAAGAAGGCTGTCGAGCGCGCCCGCGCCGGCGAGGGGCCCTACATCCTCGAGGTCAAGACCTACCGTTATCGCGGTCACTCGATGTCCGATCCGGCCAAGTACCGGACCAAGGAAGAGGTGGACGAGGTCAAGAAGACCCGCGACCCCATCGACCACATCAAGACCCTGCTGGCCGCCGCCAATGCGACGGAAGACGAGCTGAAGGCCATCGATAACGAGATCAAGGCCATCGTCGCCGAGGCCGTTCAATTCGCCCAAGAGAGCCCGGAACCCGATCCGTCCGAGCTCTATACCGACGTCTACGTGGAGGCCTGATCCGTGACCGACATCCTCATGCCGGCGCTGTCCCCCACGATGGAAGAGGGCACGCTGACCAAATGGCACATCAAAGCGGGCGACACCGTGTCGGCCGGCCAGGTGATCGCCGAGATCGAAACCGACAAGGCCACGATGGAAGTCGAGGCCGTGGATGAAGGCGAAGTGCTGGAAATCCTGGTCGCCGAGGGCTCGGAGAACGTGAAGGTCAATACGCCGATCGCGCGTCTGGCCGGCGAAGACGGTGCGGCTGCGCCCGCGCCCAAGGCCGAGTCCGACAAGGCCCAGGCCGATACGCCCAAGGCGACGGCCGAAGGCAAGACCGGCGATCCCGAGAAGGCGCCGACCCAGACCTCGACCCCCAAGGTCGAGCTGCGCGATCCGGAAATCCCGGCCGACGCGAAGCTGGTCAAGACGACCATCCGCGACGCCCTGCGCGACGCCATGGCCGAGGAAATGCGCCGCGACGACAAGGTCTTCCTGATCGGCGAGGAAGTCGCCCAGTATCAGGGCGCCTACAAGGTCAGCCGCGAACTGCTGCAGGAGTTCGGCGACCAGCGCGTCGTCGACACCCCGATCACCGAGCACGGCTTCGCCGGCCTGGGCGTCGGCGCGGCCATGGCGGGCCTGAAGCCCATCGTCGAGTTCATGACGTTCAACTTCGCCATGCAGGCGATCGACCACATCATCAACTCGGCCGCCAAGACCCTGTACATGTCGGGCGGTCAGATCCGCGCGCCCATCGTCTTCCGCGGCCCGAACGGCGCCGCCTCGCGCGTCGGCGCCCAGCACAGCCAGGACTATTCGGCCTGGTACGCCCAGGTGCCGGGCCTGAAGGTCGTCGCGCCCTATGACGCGGCCGACGCCAAGGGCCTGCTGAAGGCCGCGATCCGCGACCCGAACCCCGTCGTCTTCCTCGAACACGAGATGATGTACGGCCTTGAGTTCGATGTGCCCGAGATCGAGGACTATGTCGTGCCGATCGGAAAGGCCAAGGTCCGTCGCGAAGGCAAGGACGTCACCATCACGGCGCACAGCCGCATGGTCGGCTTCGCCCTCCAGGCCGCCGAGAAGCTGGCCGAGGAAGGCATCGAGTGCGAGGTCGTGGACCTGCGCACCCTGCGTCCGCTGGATCACGAGACCATCGTCGAGAGCGTCAAGAAGACCAGCCGTCTGGTCTCGGCCGAAGAAGGCTGGGGTCCGATGGGCGTCGGCGCCGAGGTTGTGGCGCGGGTCATCGAACACGCCTTCGACTACCTGGACGCTCCGCCGCTGCGGGTGCACCAGGAAGACGTGCCGCTGCCCTACGCCGCCAATCTGGAAGCCCTGTCGCTGCCGGGCGTGGACAAGATCATCAAGGCTGTGAAGCAGGTGATGGCATGAGCCTGGACGAGAAGGCCCTGGCCATCCCGGAACAGTTGACGCAGGTCGATCCGGCCCAGGTCACGGAACTGGCGCGGATCTGGTGGGGCGGAACCACGCCCCACATGAACATTCGCCCGGCGCTGAACGATCCACGCCACATGGGCACGGTTCTGGCCGAGTGCGCCTGGCACTTCTCCAACGCCTACGCCCAGATGGCGGGTCTAGACCAGAAGGAGGCCTTCAAGGCCATCTGCGACGGCTGGACCGAGGCCCACGCCCGCGCCGCCCTGACCGAGAAGGAAGTTGCTCAATGACCGACATCCTGATGCCCGCCCTGTCTCCGACCATGGAAGAGGGCGTCCTGGCCAAGTGGCACGTCAAGGTGGGCGACGTCGTCTCCGCCGGCGACGTGATCGCCGAGATCGAAACCGACAAGGCCACGATGGAAGTCGAGGCCGTGGATGAGGGCGAGATCACCGACATCCTGGTCGCCGAAGGTACCGAAGGCGTGAAGGTCAACACCCCGATCGCCCGTCTGAAGGACGAGGGCGGGGCCGCTGCGCCGAAGCCGGCCGCCAAGGCTGAGGAGGCCCCGAAGGCCACACCGGCCACACCGGCCGCCGTCGAGGCGCCCAAGGCGTCCGCACCGGTCGCGCCGGCTCCGGCCGCGCCGAAGTCGGACAGTGGCGAACGCATCTTCTCGTCGCCTCTGGCGCGTCGCATCGCCGCCCAGAACGGCGTCGATCTGAAGTCGGTCAAGGGCACGGGCCCGCACGGCCGGATCGTCAGGCGCGACGTCGAAGCCGCCGGCAAGGGCGCGGCCCAACCCGCCGCCGCGACGACCGCCGCCGCCGCGACCTCGGGCATTGCGCCGCGTCAGGTGCAGTCGCTGGCCCAGATGGGAATACCGGACGGCAGCTACGACCTGATCCCGCTGGACGGGATGAAGAAGGCCGTTGCGCGTCGCATGGTCGACAGCATCCAGAACGTGCCGCATTTCCCGCTGTTCATCGACTGCGAGATCGACCAGCTGATGGCGGTTCGCGCCAAGGTGAACAAGATGCTGGAGCCGCAGGGGATCAAGGTCTCGGTCAACGACTTCATCATCAAGGCTGCGGCCCTGGCGCTGAAGATGGTGCCGGAGGCGAACGCCTCCTACACCCCCGAAGGCATCGCCATGCACCACAATGCCGACGTCTCGATGGCGGTGGCGATCGACGGCGGCCTGATCACCCCGATCATTCGCAAGGCCGAGACCAAGGGCCTGGCGCAGATCGCGACCGAGTCCAAGGACCTGGCCAAGCGCGCCCGCGAACGCAAGCTGAAGCCCGAAGAGTTCCAGGGCGGCACCTTCTCGGTGTCCAACCTGGGCATGTTCGGGATCAAACAGTTCACCTCGATCATCAACGAGCCCCAGGGCTGTATCATGAGCGTGGGCGCGGGCGAGCAGCGCGCGGTCGTCCAGAACGGACAGATCGTGCCGGCCACGGTCATGACTGTGACCCTGACCTGCGATCACCGCGTGGTGGACGGCGCGACCGGCGCCCGCTTCCTGCAGGCGTTCAAGCCGCTGATCGAAGATCCCGTCGCGATGCTGGCGTAGGGGAGGGTGAGGTCATGACCTCGGTCTATGACTTCTCCGCCCGCGCCATCGACGGCACGGAGGTTTCGCTGGACCGTTTTCGCGGTCAGGCGCTGCTGATCGTCAATACGGCGTCCAAGTGCGGCTTCACCGGCCAGTATAATGGTCTGGAAAAGCTGCACCGGACGTTCGCCGACCGGCCGTTCGAGGTGCTGGGCTTTCCCTGCAACCAGTTCGGGGAGCAGGAGCCGGGGCGGGCGGCGGAGATCGCCGCCTTCTGCGCCACCAGTTTCGACGTGACCTTCCCCCTGTTCGACAAGGTGGAGGTCAATGGGCCGAACCGGCATCCGCTCTATGCCTGGCTGACCAAGCAGAAGCGCGGCTTCCTCGGCTCGCAATCCATCAAATGGAACTTCACCAAGTTCCTGACCGACCGCGAGGGCAGGGTGGTCGCCCGCTACGCCCCGCAAACAGAACCCGAGGCCATCAAGGCCGACATCGAGAAGTTGATCTGATCATGGCTGCTGAATTCGATCTCGTCGTCATCGGCTCGGGCCCCGGCGGTTACGTCGCGGCCATCCGCGCCAGCCAACTGGGCCAGAAGGTCGCCATCGTCGAGCGCGAGAACCTGGGCGGCATCTGCCTGAACTGGGGCTGTATCCCGACCAAGGCCCTGCTGAAGTCGGGCGAGAAGTTCGAGAGCCTGAGCCATCTGAAGGACTACGGCCTGTCGGCGTCCGGCGCGTCGTTTGACTTCGACGCCATCATCCAGCGCTCGCGCGGCGTCGCGGCGACGATGAACAAGGGCGTCGCCTTCCTGATGAAGAAGAACAAGATCGAGGTGATCGAGGGCTCGGCCAAGCTGGAGAAGGGCGCTGCGGCGCCCAAGGTCGTGATCGCGCTGAAGGCCGGCGGTTCGCGCACGGTCGAGGCCAAGGCGGTCATGCTGGCCGTAGGCGCCCGCGCCCGCGCCCTGCCGCAGATCGGCCTGGAGGCTGACGGCGACAAGATCTGGGCCTATCGCGACGCCCTGGCGCCAAAGAAGCTGCCCAAGTCCTTCGTCGTCATCGGCTCGGGCGCCATCGGCATCGAGTTCGCCAGCTTCTATCGCGCCCTGGGCGCCGAGGTGACGGTCGTCGAGGCGGTCGAGCGCATCATGCCGGTCGAGGACGAGGAAGTCTCCAAGGCCGCCCAGAAGTCGTTCGAGAAGCGCGGCATCAAGTTCAAGCTCGGGGCCAAGGTGACCAAGGTCTCCAAGACCGGCGCCGGCGTGAAGGTGGACATCGAGGTCGGCGGCAAGGCCGAGTCGCTCGAGGCCGAAGTCTGCATCTCGGCCGTCGGCATCACCGCCAACACCGACGGCATCGGCCTGGAGGCGCTGGGCGTCGAACTGGACCGCGGCCACATCAAGACCGACGGCCACTGCCAGACCAACGTCAAGGGCCTGTTCGCCATCGGCGACTGCGCCGGCGCCCCCTGGCTGGCGCACAAGGCGTCGCACGAAGGCATCCACGCCGCCGAATTCATCGCCGGCTACAAGACCCCGAACGTCCATTCGCCCATCGCCGGCTGCACCTACGCCCAGCCGCAGGTCGCCTCGGTCGGCGTCACCGAACAGGCCGCCCGCACCGAGAAGCGTGAGGTCAAGATCGGCCGCTTCCCGTTCCGCGTGAACGGCAAGGCCGTGGCCGCCGGCGAGATCGACGGCTTCGTCAAGGTGATCTTCGACGCCAAGACCGGCGCCCTGATCGGCGCCCATATGATCGGCCACGAAGTGACCGAGATGATCCAGGGCTATGTCACCGCCATCACCATGGAGGCGACGGAAGAGGACATTCACGGCATCGTCTATCCGCACCCGACCATGTCTGAAGCCATGCACGAGGCGGCGCTGGACGCCTACGGGCGGGTGCTGCACATCTGATGGAGAGGCCGATGTTCGCCAAGGTCACCGAGACAAACGGCGTGGTTCACTGGGTCAACCTGAACCACGTCCGCGAATTGATCGTGAAGGACGGCAAACATGGTCAGCCGACGCTGACGGAAGTCAGCATCGATAACCAGTTCGTGGCCAAGGTGTTTCGCGTCAGGGAAACGCCCGAGACGATCCTGACACAGACCTGGGACTAAGGATCAGCGCTTCTTGCCCAGCTCCGCCGCGATGTCCTTGGTCATGCGGCCGACCTTGCGGTGGGCGGCGGTGATCTGGTCCCTGGTCACGCCCCAGCGCTTCATCCAGTATTCGACCGACTGGCGCTCCGACAGGTCGATGCGGTCCTTGTCGATGAAGCCGCGCTTGTCCTTGAGGCCCGCCATGGTCGGCTCCTGTGGAGGTTCTGACCGTTGCCGGTCGCTGGGGCCTTCTTAGCCCCGTCCGTCTCGACGGAACAGGCGGTTCAGGCCTCCGGTAAGATCCCCGTTTCGAAGAAGGCGTCCAGGCGGGCTTCCCACGGGGCGGTGTCCAGGCCCTGGGCGGCGATCCAGGCGTCGTCGAAATAGGTGGAGGCGTAGCGGTCGCCGTGGTCGCACAGGATCGACACGATCGAGCCGCACTCGCCCGCGCGCGCCATTTCCTGAACCAACTGAACACAGGCCCACAGGTTGGTGCCGGTCGATCCGCCGCAGGGGCGGCCGAGACGCCGGCTCAGCACGCGCGTGGCGGCGATGGAGGCGACGTCGGGCACGACGATCATCCGATCCACCAAGCTGGGGATGAAGGAGGGTTCAACCCGCGCCCGGCCGATGCCCTCGATCAGGGACGGACGGTCGAGGCTGGTCTGGACTGTAGCATCGGCCCAGTGACGGTGAAAGACGGAGGCTTCCGGATCGGCGACGCAGATCCGGGTGTCGTGGCGGTTGAAGCGGGCGAACCGGCCGATGGTCGCCGAGGTGCCGCCGGTGCCCGCGCCGCACACGATCCAGCGCGGGACGGGGCAGGGCTCGCGTCGCATCTGGGCGAAGATGGACTCGGCGATATTGTTGTTGCCGCGCCAGTCCGTCGCCCGCTCGGCATAGGCGAACTGGTCCATGTAGTGGCCGCCCAGTTCGTCGGCGAGCCGCTGGCTTTCCGAATAGGCTTGGCCCGGGACGTCCACGAAATGGCAGCGCCCGCCATAGAATTCGATGGCGGCGATCTTCTCCTGAGCGGTGGAGCGCGGCACCACGGCGATGAAGGGCAGGTTCAGCATCCGGGCGAAATAGGCTTCGGACACGGCGGTCGAGCCGCTGGACGCCTCGACAATGGTCATGCCCTCGCCGATCCAGCCGTTGCTGAGGGAATAGAGGAACAGCGACCGCGCCAGACGGTGCTTCAGGCTGCCGGTCGGGTGGCTGGATTCGTCCTTCAGATACAGGGCGATGTCCGACAGGGCCGGCATGTCCACCGGGATCAGATGGGTGTCGGCCGAGCGGTTGTAGTCCGCCTCGATCCGCCGCATGGCCCAGCTCAGCCAGGCGCGATCAACGGTGGGACGGGCAGGGGCGGACATGGCGGACTCGGTCGTAGACGGGAAGGCGATGGCTTAGGCCAAAGCTTGGCCGGCGGCAAAGGCGGATGACGCCCGCCCCTTTTAGCCCGCCTTCTCCACGAAACTGTCGATCACCCGTTTCTCGCCGGCCTTTTCGAAATCGACCAGCAGTTTATTGCCCTCGATGACGCGGACGTGGCCGTAGCCGAACTTCTGGTGGAAGACGCGCTCGCCCTTGGTCCAGCCGGAACTCGACTTGGGATCGGCGGTGGCGATCAGGCGGCCGTCGCCCTCGATCACGGCCTTGCGGGCGGGGATCTTGTTCGGCGTCTGGGCGGCGGTGAAGCTTTGAGCGCGTTTCCAGCCGGGCGAGGAATAGCCGCTGCCGAAGCTGGGTGCGTCGTCCCAGCGGCTCTTGGCCTCCTTCATCCCGGCGGAGGCGCCGTAGTAGCCGGTGTCGGACTGGGGATCGACGTGGGCGATCGGCAGTTCGTCGACGAAGCGGCTGGGCAGTTGCGAGGTCCAACGGCCGTAGACCAGGCGGTTGGCGGCGAAGGAGATGCGGGCGTCCTGCTTGGCGCGGGTGACGCCGACATAGGCCAGGCGGCGTTCCTCCTCGAGGCCCTTCTCGCCTTTTTCATCGATGCTGCGCTGGCTGGGGAAGACGCCTTCCTCCCAGCCCGGCAGGAAGACCAACGGGAACTCCAGCCCCTTGGCGCCGTGAAGGGTCATGATCTGGACCGCCCCGTCGCCGTTCGGATCGTCGCTGTTGGCGCGTTCCAGGTCCATGACCAGGGAGACGTGCTCCAGATAGGCCTGCAGCGTCTCGAACTGCTGCATCGACTGGGTCAGTTCCTTCAGGTTGTCCAACCGCGTCTGGCCGCTGGTCCGGTCGGCCTTCTGCATCTCGGTGTAGCCGCTCTCCTCCAGCACCGTCTCCATGACCTCCCAATGGGGCGTGGTCTCGGACAGGGCGCGCCAGCGGTCGAGGTCGCGCACGAAGTTGGACAGGGCGGTGCGGGTGCGGGCCTGAAGCTCGTCGGTGTTGATCAGGCCGCGCACCGCCGTCAGGGCCGACAGGTCGTGTTGGCGGGCCAGTTGCAGGATCTTCTGTACACTGGTGTCGCCGATGCCGCGCTTGGGCACATTGACGATCCGCTCGAAGGCCAGATCGTCGTCCTCGGACTGGATCAGCCGCATATAGGCGTGGGCGTCGCGGATCTCGGCCCGTTCGAAGAAGCGCGGGCCGCCGATGACGGCATAGGGGATGGCCAGCATGACCAGCCGTTCCTCGAAGGCCCGCATCTGGAACGAGGCGCGGACCAGGATGGCCATGTCCTTGTATTTCAGGCCCGGCTCGCCCGCATGGGGACGGCGCGCGGTCTCGATCTCGTCGGCGATCAGCCGGGCCTCGGCCTCGCCGTCCCAGACGCCCCGCACCCGCACCTTGTCGCCGCTGTCGTCCTCGGTCCACAGGGTCTTGCCCAGCCGGTCGCGGTTGGCGGCGATCAGGCCCGAGGCGGCGCCGAGGATATGGCTGGTCGAGCGATAGTTCCGCTCCAGCTTGACGATCTTGGCACCGGGGAAGTCCCGTTCGAAGCGCAGGATGTTGTCCACCTCGGCCCCGCGCCAGCCATAGATCGACTGATCGTCGTCGCCGACGCAGCAGACATTGCCGGTCGAGGCCGTCAGCAGCCGCAGCCACAGATACTGGGCGACATTGGTGTCTTGATATTCGTCCACCAGAATGTAGCGAAACCGGCGACGATATTCGTCCGCCAGGTCCGCATGTTTGGACAGGATGGTGATGTTGTGCAGCAGCAGGTCGCCGAAGTCGCAGGCGTTCAGGCTGCGCAGGCGGGCCTGATAGGCGGCGTAAAGACCCTGGCCCTTGCCGTTGGCGAAGTCCTCGCCGGGTGGCAGTTTCTCGGGCGTCCAGCCCCGGTTCTTCCAGTGGTCGATCAGGCCGGACAGCGACTTGGGCGTCCAGCGTTTGGTGTCGATATTGGCGGCTTCCAGCAGCTGTTTCAGCACCCGTTCCTGGTCGTCGGTGTCCAGGATGGTGAAGCTGGACTTCAGCCCGACCAGTTCGGCGTGACGGCGCAGGATCTGGGCGGCGATGGAGTGGAAGGTGCCCAGCCAGCGCAGGCCCTCGGCCGAGGGACCGATCAGATGGGTGATCCGCTCGCGCATCTCGCGGGCGGCCTTGTTGGTGAAGGTGACGACCAGCAGTTCCCACGGCCTGGCCCGGCCGGTCGCCAGGATGTGCGCCAGCCGCGTGGTCAGCACCCGCGTCTTGCCGGTGCCGGCGCCGGCCAGAACCAGGACCGGCCCCTCGGTCGCTTCCACCGCCTCGCGTTGTTCCGGATTCAGCCCTTCGAGATAGTCGCGCGGTCCCGCCCCGTCGGGCGCTCGGGCGCGGGCCAGGTCGGAGATGCGGGGGGCGGGAAGATCGGTCACAGGCTTTGAGACATCCGGCAGGCAGAATCAAAACCGGAACATAAGGGGACCGGAGGGCGATGTCAGGGCCGTCGCCCAAATGAAACCTTGGAACTGGCTTCGGCGCAGGCCGGTTCCTTGGATGATGGGACGAGACGACCAGAAGATCGAGGAGACGCCGGATCGCACCCCCAAGGCTGCGAAGGCGGGTTGGCGCGCCTTCGCCTTGGGCATGATCGGCATGTTCGCGCTCATCATCCTGTGGATCGTCATGGCCGAAGCGGCAGACGATCCCCACGGCGACGCGGCGTTGATCGAACGGCCGCAATCCGCCGAGGAGAGGACGCTGGAACGCCGCGAGGCGCAGGCCGATCGGCCTATTTCAGACTATAGGTGATGGTGGTCACGACCCGGACCTTCTTGTCGATCGAGGCGGCTTCGTCTCCGCCGGCGCCGTCGCGCGGCAGGATTTCGAAAGAGCCCTGTGTAGCCTGACGGATCGGGCCAAGCGGGGTGCCGGAATCCTTGGCGAACTGTTCGGCCCCGGTTCGCGCCGCCGCCGTGCCCTCTGCGATCATCTGGGGCCGAACATCGTTCAGCTTGGTGAAGACATAGGAGGGACCCTGGAAGTCCTGCAACACCACGCCCTGCCGCACCAGATCGTTCAGGGCGCGGGTCGTCGTCTGAACCCGGGCGACGTCGTTCGTGCGGACGATGACCGTCTGGGCCAAGATGAAGCGCGGCCCGCCGTTCTGGGCGGCGTATTCGCGCGACCGGGTGTCGGCCACCTCCAGCCGGCCCAGATCGACGGCGTCGGCCGGATAACCCTGAGCCGTCAGGAACTGCCGCACCAGGGACAGGTCGCCGTCGATGCGTGTCTGAACTTCAGACAGAACATCGCCCGATGCGGTGAAGCGCAGCGGCAGGACCGCCAGATCGGCCTTCACATTGCGTTCCGACAGGCCGCGAACCGTCACGGTCCGGTCCCCGGCCCGCGCATGGATCACGCCCTGACCGACCAGGGCGCCGGCGCCGATGAGCCCCAGGGCCAGAAGGCTCCCGATGACGGTGGCGGGAATGAGACGACTATTGTCCATGGCGGCTTCCTTTTATGCTCAAGGTTTACGCTTTTACACCATGCTCCGCCACCCAGTTCAGCGCCAGCAGGCGGCAGGCTGAAGCCAGGGGACGGCGTCCCCGGCCGGCGTCGATGTCGGCCAGAAGCTGGGCCTTGCTGAGGCTGCGGGTCTGGGCAATCCGGTCCAGAACCGCCCAGAACTCGGGCTCCAGCGCGACCGAGGTCGCGTGGCCCGCCAGAACGACGGACCGTTTGGCCAGGCCGCTCACCGCGCCGACTTCAGCACGATCTCGGCGAAGGCCGGAGCGCCCTGGGTCAGGACCGCGTGACGGGTGTCGGTGACGAAGACCAGGGCGCCGGCGGCGTCGCGGATCTCGGCGCGCGCGGCATAGGCATTTCCCGGGTCGATCTGGGCCGTGGGGAGGCCCAGGCTGACGCGATAGGGCGGGGCGCCGGTCAGGGACTCGCTGGCCTCGGCCAGGACCAGGGCCGGGGCGTCGGCCCGGCTGACGTCCTCGACCCGCACCGTCAGCACATGGCCGGGCGGCAGCATGATTCGCTCGCGGTACAGGGCGGTGACCGTCACGACGGTCGTGCCTGCGCTCATCTCCGGACCGGTCGGCGCGACGGCGCAGGCGGCCAGCACCAGACCGGCGGGCAGGATCAGGGGGGCGTAACGCATGGCGGTCTCCTCTAGAGGACAATCAGTCTGTCATACTCGGGCGCAAGACGTGAGCGGCGCTTTCGCGACGTCGATGATAAGCGGGCTTCGCCCGTCGGAGCCTGTCCATGAGTCGCCCCATCACCATCCTCGCCATCGCCGTCTGCGCCCTGATCTGGGGCACGACCTGGTTCGCCATCACCCTGCAGCTGGGCGTGGTGGATCCGATCGTCTCCATCGTCTGGCGGTTCGGACTGGCTGCGGTCGTTCTGTTCGCCTTCTGCGCCCTGACGCGGCGTCCGCTGCGCCTGACCCGCGCCCAGCATCTGGCCGCCGTGGGGCAGGGCGCCTTCGTCTTCGCCGTCAGCTACGGCTTCGTCTATGCGGCGGAGGAACGCGTGGCCTCGGCCGTCGTCGCCGTCATCTTCGCCGCCCTGGCCTTCGTGAACCTGATCCTGTTTCGGGTTCTGGAGCGCCAGAAGGCCGCCGCCGGCGCCTGGCAGGGGGCGATCCTGGGGGTGTGCGGGGTCGCCGTCCTGTCGTTCGGACAGTTGTCGGGGGCAGGCGTCTCCGCGGGTGCGGCGCCCGTTCTGGGCGTGGTCTTCGCCTTGATCGCCGTCCTCGCCTCGGCCTTCGGCAACTGGTTCGCCTGGCGCGGCCAACAGGCCGGCGCGCCGGTCATGGGCGCGACCGCCTGGGCCATGGCCTATGGCACGGCCATGGTGGCGGTCTATGGGTTCGCGACCGGCGTGGAATGGCGGATCGAGCCGACCCCGGCCTATATTCTGTCTCTGCTGCACCTGTCCCTGTTTGGATCGGTGATCGCCTTCGGGCTGTATTTCACCTTGGCGCGGCAACGCGGCTATGCCCTGGCCAGCTATATTTCGGCCCTGACCCCGCCGATCGCCGTCATCATGTCGGTCCTGTTCGAGGGCGCCCATGTCGGCGTGACCATGCTGATCGGCCTGATCCTGGTGCTGGGCGGCCAGGTCCTGTTGATCCGCGCGCCGAAGGCCTAGGGATCAGTCGTCCAGCTTCTGTCCATCGAGCTGCCGGGCGGCGCGCTCGCGCTCCTTGTCCGCAGACTGTTTCTGAGCCTTGGTGCGGCCATGGGCGGCGCGGTTGGCGGCGGCGCGGGTCTTGTCCTCGGCCTTGGTCCGCGCCTTTCGCGCCCGGTTCAGATTGATGATCTCGGCCATGTCTAGGGCTGCGGCGCGGCGGAAGTCGGCGTCTCCGGCTCCTTGGGCCTTAGGGCCTCGGGCACTTGATCCTCGGGGAGGACAGCGGGGGGAATGAAGACGGGACCCGACGCGGCCTGGTCGAGCCGGGTCCAGCCGTCCGCTGACCGGCCCCGCTCGCGGCCCAGGTTGAACAGGGCGGTCATGGTCGGCTGGTCGAATTTCAGACTGGACGCCTCGACGTTGTCGGGTATGGCCGCCAGCGACATGGTCATGCCGTTGCGCTGGGCGAAAGCCGCCGTGGTCGCCAGATGGGTTCGCAGCGAGGCCTTGCTCATACTGTCGTAGCTTCGCATCAGAATGGCCGTCAGCCGGCCCGAGGTGACCCCGTCATTGCGACCGACCTGTCCATTGACGACGACGTACAGGCTGCCGACGCCCCGCTCTTCGCGCTTGCGGGTCCAGAGGGTCAGGTTCTCCGGAATGGCGAGGAAAGGGGTGTTCACGCCGCCGTCGGCGTGCATCTCCATCACCACGGTTTGGTCCGGTTGCAGCCCCGCGATGAGGACCGGCGGGAAGACGCCGGGAATACTGGCTGAGGCCACCAGCACTTCCTTGAACAGGGCGCGCGAATTCTCGTCGTTCTGGCTGGCCAGGAGGCCCATGTCCCAGATGACGGTCTCCTCGCTGTCGAGGTTCGTCGTGGCCACCAGCAGGCGGCGGCCCTTGGCGTGTTCACGGGCGATAGCCTGCAACAGGTCCAGGGTGACGTTCTCGTCCACCAGCTTGCGCAGGGCGCCGGCGCTGAACAGGCTGGGGTAGAGGAAGATCGCCAGACTGCGCCAGCTCAACAGGCTGCTGGCGCCCCCTCCCGTATAGGCATAGCCCAGTTGCGGATCCCATTCGGACCCGGCGAAGGCGAAGGGCGCGGCGAGAGCGCCCGTGCTGACCCCCGTGACGATGTCGAAGACCGGACGGTCGCCCCGCTCGGTCCAGCCCACCAGAAGCCCGGCGCCATAGGCTCCGTTGGCGCCGCCGCCGGACAGGGCCAGGATCGAAAGGGGCCGCCCCGTCGATAGCCGCTCGCCCACTTCCTGGGAGAAAGCCGCCAGCCGGGCCGCGTCATTGGCGCGAATGCGCGGATCCCGCGCCGGTATCAGGGCGCCGTCCGCGATGCGCAGCGGTCCTGTCGGCCGGTCCAAGGTGCCGCATGACGCCAGCGACAAGGCCATGACGACCGCCAGCAGACTCGAACAGATTCGTCTCATCCGATGCGTTCTCATTGAAAATCCCCGTCAGCGTTCATACCGCTGCGACGGGCCCCTTGTCATCCCGGGGGGTGCAAGGGCGGTCTCTAAGCACTGCGTTTTGACGTCGAGCGGGTGACCGGTCCCCCTGAGCCAGGAGAGCCGGGTGAAAGCGAATTAACGAATGCCCCGCTGTCGCAGGCGGGGCGTTTTGGCTATCTGTATGGCCACGCCTGCCGGAGAGCTGAAATGATCCGCCTGATCCTGAATATCCTGTGGTTCTTTTTTGGCGGCTGGCTGTCGGGTCTGCTGTGGTTGCTGGGCGGTGCGATCCTGGCCCTGACCATCGTCGGCTTGCCGTGGAGTTTCGCGGCCTGGCGGATCGCCAGCTATTCCTTCTGGCCGTTCGGGCGGGAGATCGTCTGGCAGGACACCCATCCGGTGGCGGGCTGCTTGGGACTGGTGCTGAACGTCGTCTGGTTCGTCGTGGCCGGCTGGTACATCGCCCTCTCGCACCTGATCATCGCGGTGGCCGAGTTCGTATCCATCATCGGCATCCCCTTCGCCCTGAAGGACCTGGAGCTGGCCAAGCTGGCCCTGGCGCCGGTGGGACGAACGATCCGCGACAAGCCCTGAGCTCAATCGAGTTCCAGCAAGATGTTCAACATCATCTCGCGACGAGTAAGGAAGTTGCGAGTGACCTGATAATGGTCGGTATCCTCGTACTCGATCCGTTCGAGCCCATGGTCTGACGCCTGATAGATCCAGGCGTTGGGATAGCCGAGCAGGATGGGCGAATGGGTGGCGATGATCAGCTGCGACCGCGCCATCACCAGTTCGTGCAGACGCGAGAGGAAGGACAGTTGCCGGCTGGGCGACAGGGCGGCCTCCGGTTCGTCGAGAATGTAAAGGCCGTCGCCGATGAAGCGGTTATCGAACAGGGCGAAGAAAGACTCGCCGTGGGACTGCTCATGCAGTCGGCGGGCGCCGTATCGTTCGCCTCTGACCTCGGGATCCTCCAGATAGGAGGCGACCGTGAAGAAGCTCTCCGCCCTCAGGAAGAAGCCGTCCTGCACCCGCTGCGCCGATCAAACGGGCCGGACGAACCTGTGCAGCGGGGAATGGCTGTCGCGCGTGCCAAAGCGATGTTCGCGGCCGCCGCCTTCGGCATTGAACCCCCAGGCCACCGCCAGGGCCTCGATCAGCGTGGACTTTCCCGAGCCGTTCTCACCGACCAGAAAGGTCACGTTCGGATGGAAGGCCAGCCGGTCGAGCGTGCGCACGACCGGCAGGTTGAAAGGATAGACGGAAGCGTCCCAGCCGTCTCGGCGCTCGAAAAGGGCCTCGATCCAGTAGGGACGCTCCAGCGCGGTCATCGCATCAGCCCGGCGAGATCATCTTCTCGGGGCGGACCGCCTCGTCGAACTCGGCGTCGGTCAGATAGCCGCCGCCGACGGCTTCCTCGCGCAGGGTGGTGCCGTTCTTGTGGGCCGTCTTGGCGATCTTGGCGCAGAGGTCGTAGCCCAGCTTGCCGTTCAGGGCGGTGACCAGCATCAGCGAGTTGTTCAGGCCGCGCGCGATGTTGTCTTCGCGGGCCTCGATACCGACGACGCAGTTGTCGGTGAAGCTGATGGCCGCGTCGGCGACCAGGCGGACCGACTGCAGGAAGTTGTAGGCCATGATGGGATTGTAGACGTTCAGCTCGAAATGCCCCTGCGAGCCGGCGAAGGTCAGGGCGGCGTTGTTGCCGAACACCTGGACGCAGACCTGGGTCAGGGCTTCGCACTGGGTCGGGTTGACCTTGCCGGGCATGATCGACGAGCCCGGCTCGTTCTCCGGCAGGGCCAGTTCGCCCAGGCCCGAACGCGGGCCGGAGCCCAGGAAGCGGATGTCGTTGGCGATCTTGAACAGGGAGGCGGCGACGGTGTTGATGGCGCCGTGGCTGAAGACCATGGCGTCATGGGCGGCCAGGGCCTCGAACTTGTTCGGCGCCGTGGTGAAGGCAAGCCCGGTGATCTCGGCGATCTGGGCCGCGACCTTTTCGGCGAAACCGATGGGGGCGTTCAGGCCGGTGCCGACCGCGGTGCCGCCCTGGGCCAGTTCCATCAGCTTGGGCAAGGTCTGTTCTATCCGCTCGATGCCGTTGGCGACCTGTTGCGCATAGCCGCTGAACTCCTGACCCAGCGTCAGGGGGGTGGCGTCCTGGGTGTGGGTGCGGCCGATCTTGATGATGTGGGCCCAGGCCTTGGCCTTGGCGTCCAGGGCGGCGTGCAGGTGCTTCAGGGCCGGGATCAGGTCGTTGACCACCTGTTCCGCGCAGGCCACGTGCATGGCCGTCGGATAGGTGTCGTTCGACGACTGGCTCATGTTGACATGGTCGTTGGGGTGGACCGGCTTCTTGGAGCCCATCTCGCCGCCCAGGATTTCGATGGCGCGGTTCGAGATCACCTCATTGGCGTTCATGTTCGACTGGGTGCCCGAACCCGTCTGCCAGACGACCAGGGGGAAGTGGTCGTTCAGCCTGCCTTCGATGACCTCGTTGGCGGCCTTGATGATGGCGTCGGCCAGGGCCGGATCCAGCTTGCCCAGGTCGCGGTTGGTCTCGGCGGCGGCGCGCTTGACGATGCCCAGGGCGCGCACGACGGGCAGGGGCTGTTTCTCCCAGCCGATCTTGAAATTGCCCAGCGACCGCTGCGCCTGGGCCCCCCAGTAGCGGTCGGCGGCGACCTCGATGGGGCCGAAGGTGTCGGTTTCGATACGGACGTTGCTCATGGGCGGATCTCGTCTCAGACGTGGCGGTTGGTTGCGCGGCGGTGTAGCACGGCAGTCATGCAGGGCAAGAAGAGCGCAGCCATCCTCCGACCAAAGGCGAACCCATGACGGCCGGCTGGATCGGAACAGGCAAGGTCCGCGCGCGAGAAGACGGGGAGGCGGTCGAGATCGTCATCGAAGGCCTGACCACCCAGGCCAAATACTACAAGCCGCTGGTCTATGAGTTCATGCGCAAGGAATGGGCGTCACGACCGTCGTGGGGCGATCATGTCGTCGAAATCCGCATGGAGCATGTCGGCGAGCCGCCGTGGATGGATCTGGACAACCTGGCCAAGGCCCTGCTCGATTCCATCAAGGGCTATCTGTTCCACGACGACGCCCAGGTCGCCCGCCTGCTGGTCGAGCGACGCGAGGGCGAGAGGGAGCGGATCATGATCCGCTCCTATCCCCGTCGGGACTGAGCCGTCACTTTTTCCGGAACTGGTCCAGCGACACGACCTTGGGGCCGTCGGAGCCCGGCGTTGGATCCTCGGGCGGCGTCGCTTCTTCGACCGCCTCGACGATTTCGGGCTCGTCGAACTGAAGCAGGAACTGGACGCTGGGGTCGTAGAATCGGGTCACGGCCGAATAGGGCATGGCCAGGGTGCGCGGCACGCCGCCGAACCGTAGCTTGACGGAGAACCGGTCGGCCTCGACCTGCAGGTCCTCGTACTGATGTTGCAGCACCACAGTCATTTCGTCCGGGTATTTGGCCAGCATGTCCGGCGGGATGCTGACCCCGGCGGCGCGGGTCTTGAAGGTGATGTAGAAGTGGTGGGCGCCCGGCAGGCCTTCGGCCAGAACATGGTCGAGCGCAGAACGGATCACGCCGCGCAACGCCTCGTGCGCCAGCCGCTCATACTGCATCTCATCGACCGGAGGGGTCTGGTCGGTCATCGTCACCTCGCAATTCAGCGCGACTGATAGCGTCGCCGGTCCCGCCGCGAAAGATGCGAATAGGGTAAACGGACAGTATGTGCGGAAGAAACGCCGGGATTCTGTTGCCAGGCTCCCGACAGGCCCCGCCCAAGGATCTGAACCCCTAGGACTTAAGATTCGAAATCACCCGAACCGCATTACGCGGCGAGAGCGACTTCTCCAGCGAAGTTATCGTTCGCAGTTAGAAAATGGCCCGATACGGTGGGCCAGGACGAGCGAAAGCAATCCTCTTTACACGTCCGTCGATGCTAGTCGGCCCCATGCTGCCTCCGCCGATAACGCGGGGAGAAAGTTGGTGGAGCCGCCGGGAATCGCACCCGGGTCCGGTCCGCTTATTACAAGCGCGTTTATCGCTATAGTCCGGCCGAAACCGGACAGGTCCAATATAGGCGTTGCGCGAACGCTTTCCAAGCGCCGCGTGCGTTTCAAACCCGCGCCCAGCCCGGGGTCTGGTTCCTGAACCAGGTCAGCTGGCGTTTGGCGTAGTTTCGGGTCGCCTGTTTCAGGGCGTCGATCGCTTCATCCCGACCGACCTCTCCGGCCAGATACGCCGCCAATTCGCGCACCCCGACCGCCTTCATGGCCGGCAGGGCCGGGGACAGATTCCGCGCGGTCAGGGCGCGCACCTCGTCGAGCGCGCCGTTCTCCATCATCAGGTCCACACGCCGGTCGCAGTTGGCGTAGAGGTCCGCACGGTCCGGTTCGATGACCCGTCCCCTCCATGACCCCGGCGACAGCAGGGGGCGAGTGTCCGCCTTCCAGTCGCTCAAGGCGCGGCCGCTGGCCGAATGGACGCTCATGGCGCGGACCAGCCGTTGGCGGTCGCCCTGTTCGATGGAACGGGCGGCTTCGGCGTCGATTTCAGCGAGACGGGCTCGGAATGCGGCTTCGCCTTGCGCCATATAGTCCGCCTCGACCGCGTCGCGGACGCTCTGAGGCACAGGGGGAATCTCCGCCAGTCCGCGGGTCAGGGCAGTGAAATAGAGACCGGTGCCGCCGACCAGGATCGCCGGCCGCCCGTCGGCGCGTGCGATATCCAGCAGATTCAGGGCCGCACGGCTCCATTTCCCCACCGACCAGGCGTCCGCCGCATCGGCGACGCCGTACAGCCGGTGATCGGCCTGGGCCTCGTCTTCAGGCGACGGGCGGGCGGTCAGGACGCGCAGATCGGCGTAAAGCTGCTGACTGTCGGCGTTGATGATCAACGCCCCGGTCTCGCGCGCCAGATTCAACGCCAGGGCCGACTTGCCCGAGGCGGTCGGACCCGCGATCAGGGTGACTGAAGGCGGCTGGGACAAATGGAGGCTCGCAGGCGACATCCATGGGCGATAGAACGCGGCCCTTGTCGCCTGCAAGTCTTCTGGAGACCGCCTTGGTCGAACGTTCCGCCGTCATCGCCGCCCTCGACGCCGTCATGGACCCGGTCTCCGGTCAGGGGTTGTTCGCCTCGGGCCTCGTGCAGGGACTGGTGGTCGCTGAGGACCGCGCCGGCTTCGCTCTTGAGGTGGATCGCAGCCTGGTCGCGACCTATGCGCCCGTTCGCGACGCGGCCGAGGCCGCGCTGAAGGTCCTTCCCGGCATGAACCGCGTGTCGGTGATCCTGACGGCCGAAGCCAAACCCGGACTCGCCAAGCCGGCGGCGCGCACCGCAGGCCTTTCGAAGGCCGCTGTGGATCAGGGGCGCGCCAAGGCGCCGGTCCCCACCGATCGTCCGGCCCATGTCCGTCGCGTCCTGGCCGTCGCCAGCGGCAAGGGCGGGGTGGGCAAGTCGACCGTGGCGGTGAACCTGGCCGCCGCCCTGGCCGCGCGCGGCCTGTTGGTCGGGATCCTCGACGCCGACGTCTATGGGCCGTCGCTGCCCACCATGCTGGGCATCAGCGGCCAGCCCGCCTATGAGGACGGCGCCATCGTTCCGCATCAGGCGCACGGGCTGAAGGCCATGTCGGTCGGCCTGCTGACCAGGATGGACGACGCCATGATCTGGCGCGGCCCCATGGCCTCCCAGGCCATCACCCAGATGCTGACCCAGACCCGGTGGGGCACGTCGGAGGCGCCGCTGGACGTGCTGGTGGTCGATCTGCCGCCGGGCACCGGCGATGTGCAGTTGACCCTGATCCAGAAGACGCCGCTGGACGGCGCCGTCATCGTCTCGACGCCGCAGGAGGTGGCCCTGGCCGACGCGCGGCGGGCGCACACCCTGTTCCAGCGCGTGAACGTGCCGACCCTGGGCCTGATCGAGAACATGACCGGACCGATCTTCGGCCAGGGCGGGGCGAAAGCCGAGGCCGAACGTCTGTCGATTCCCTTCCTCGGCGACCTGCCCCTGGACGCCGGCCTGCGCGAAGGGGGAGACGCCGGTCGTCCTCCTGTCGCAGCCGATCCCTCGGGGCCGATCGCGGGCCGGTTCGCGGCGATCGCTGAACAGGTCGCCACGGCGCTGGGTCTCTAGAAATCGTCGGGACGGGGGTTTTCAAACGCAACCCTATTCGCCACCTTGGGGCTTACATATCACCGAGGAGTTCCGATGAGCGTCGACGCCCTGTTCCGCCCGTTCACCGTCAAGGGTCTGACCCTGCCCAACCGGATCGTCATGGCCCCCATGACCCGGTCCTTCTCTCCGAACGGGATTCCGACGTCCGACGTCGCCGGCTATTATCGCCGCCGGGCCGAGGGCGGGGTCGGGCTGATCGTCACCGAAGGGACGGTCGTCGAACGGCCGGCCGCCCGCAACGACGCCAATGTGCCGGTCTTCCACGGCGAGGCCCTGCCGCACTGGAAGACGGTGGTGGACGAGGTCCACGCCGCCGGGGGGCTGATCGCGCCGCAGATCTGGCACGTCGGATCGGCGCGGGGCCAGGGCGCCGACTGGACGCCGCTGGGCAAGGTGGACAGTCCGTCGGGCCTGACGGGGCCGGGCAAGGCCAAGTACGAACCCATGACCGAAGAGGACATCGCCGACACCATCGCCGCCTTCGGCCGGTCGGCGCGCGCGGCGCGCGAACTGGGCTTTGACGCCGTCGAGATCCACGGCGCCCACGGCTATCTGATCGACCAGTTCTTCTGGAGCGGCGTCAATGTGCGCGAGGATCGCTGGGGCGGCCCGACCATCGCCGAGCGGGCGCGCTTCGGCGCCGAGGTGGTCAAGGCGGTGCGTGAAGGCGTGGGCGACGACATCCCCGTCATCCTGCGCCTGTCGCAATGGAAGCAGCAGGACTTCGCCGCCCGCATCGCCGAGACGCCGGACCAGATGGTCGAATGGCTGACGCCGCTGTCGGACGCCGGGGTCGATGTCTTCCACTGTTCGCAGCGCCGCTTCTGGGAGCCGGAGTTCGAGGGATCGGACCTGAACTTCGCCGGCTGGGCCAAGAAGCTGATGAACAAGCCCACCATCACTGTCGGCTCGGTGGGCCTGGACGGGGAATTCATCGCAGCATTTGGCGGCGAAGGATCCAAGCCCGCCTCGTTGGACGGCCTGTTGCGTCGTCTGGAGAATGAAGAGTTCGATCTGGTTGCGGTCGGCCGCGCGCTGCTGGCCGATCCGCACTGGGTGCAGAAGATCCGCGACGGGCGCACCGACGAGTTGCGCAACTTCGAGCGCTCGGACCTGATGACCCTGTCGTGACGCGATTGGTCGAGTCGGTCCGTCTCTGCGGAGGTCAGGCCGGCTCGACGATCACGGCCGTGCCGTAGCACAGTACTTCGGTCACGCCGGGCATGATCTCGGTCGCGTCGTAGCGGACGGCGAGAATGGCGTTGGCGCCGTGTTCCTGGGCATGTTTGACCAGTTCGTCATAGGCTTCCTGACGCCCGGCCTCGGCCAGTTTCACATAGGCGCCGACGCGGCCGCCCAGCATCGACTGGACCCCGCCGATGGCGTCGGAAATGGCGTTACGCGAGCGCACCGTCACGCCGCGCACCAGGCCGATATGGCGGGTGACGCGGAAACCGGGCAGGTCGTTGGTGGTCGTGACGTACATGGACTTCTCCTAGCGACGTTCCAGCACACGGAAGGTGAAGGCGTGGTCATCCTTCTCGCCCGCCGTGTGGACTTCTGACGATACCTCGGTCCAGGCCGTTTCGTCGAACGGTGGAAAGACCGCGTCTCCTTCGGGGGCGGCGTCCACCTCGGTGATATAGAGGCGACGCGCGCGGGGCAGGGCGGCGGCGAACAGGGCGGTGCCGCCGATGACGCAGATCTCGTCCACGCCGTCCTCCTCGGCCGTCTCCCGCGCGATCTCGATCGCCTCATCCAGTGTGGCGCAGACCAGGGCGCCCTTGGACATGCCGTCGGCCTCGTAGGATTCGTCCTTGGTCAGCACCAGGTTCAGCCGGCCGGGCAGGGGTTTGAGCGGCAGGCTCTCCCAGGTCTTGCGCCCCATCAGACACGGCTTGCCCACGGTGATGGCCTTGAACCGCTGCAGGTCCGAGCGCAGCCGCCAGGGCAGGTCGCCGTCACGGCCGATGACGCCGTTGCGCCCGCGGGCGACGACCAGGGAGATCAGGGGAATGCTCATGGCGTGTCTTCCGTCTGGGGTTCGAGCCATTTGAGCCATTTGCGCCGCATGGCCGTTTCCAGATCAACGCCTGCGCCCGCGCAATAGATCAGCAGCATGCCCAGAACGTCGGCCGCCTCGTCGCCCAGGGCGTCAGCGTCGGGCGTTCCGCGCGCCCGTCCGGACAGACGCAGATGCTCGGCCGTCAGCTCGCCCAGCTCTTCCTGGAGCTTCAGCAAAGCCCAGTCGCGGTCGCGGTCGATCTGATGTTCAGCGGCGTAGATGTCTGAGATGCGCAGGACGGCGGTCTTCAAGTCGGAAAGCGTCATCCCGCGTCCTGGTGCCATGTTCGGACCAGCTGCCCAAGTGGAGGAATGGGATTCCATGCGTCTGCCGGCTCTGACCCTAACGGCACAAAATATGAATAAACAAGCTGCCAGACGGACGTCATAGGTGCCAGAAAATCTCTTCGGGCGAGAGCTTCGTCGACAGAGCCGGTCAGAACGCCGTCCGCCACGCTGTTGAGAAACTGATATACCTGAGAAATGGCCTTGCTCGCCTCGCCTGTTGCGTCATCTGACATGTGTGTCGGTACGCCTGAACTGAGCGTGCGCCGGAGCTCGTCCAGAGGCGGAGAGCACCACTGCTGCCAAAGCAACTCCGCGAGTTCTAACGGTGTAGAGAGGCGCTGATTGCTGGTAGGCGGATGGGCAACCTGAGGTGCGATCGATCGGAGCGCTTGCCGAACTCGATTTGATGCAGGGCCAAGCGCCGCCCTCAAATTTCCGTCTGAGCGATTAGAAACATAACGAAGTGGCTCAACACCAATTAAATCCGACGGCAGGTGAAGTTCCTCACCGTGGGGTACGGCATAGAAGCACCTCGTCGGCCCAAGAGCTCCAACAAATAGCCCGAGCTCAAAGATGACATTGTCCCGGGCCGAAGCATACCTATGGCCGCGCATTTCGATGATGTCGTCAGGCGTGAAGACAAAGATGGCGAACTCGACCCTTCCGCTATAGGCAAAAAGGTCAGTCAAAGACGCCGTGTTGGGTTGAAACACCCCCTGAGACCAAACCGTGGGTTCGCAGTCGAACTCGAGATTTTCCTGAATGGCATAAGCTACATCAAGCCCTTCGACCGATGAGCCGATAAATAAAGGTGGGCGGCGGATCACTTTGAGACTGCGGCCTTGATGTGCGGCCAGGCTTCGTAACCCTCGAGCGTGAAGTCCGACAGTTCGAAGGCGAACTGGTCGGTCTTGGGCGCGATGCGCATGACCGGCAGGGGCAGGGGCTCGCGCGTCAGCTGGAGTTCGGCCTGTTCCAGGTGGTTCAGATACAGGTGGGCGTCGCCGAAGGTGTGGACGAAGTCGCCGGGCTCAAGTCCGACCACCTGGGCCAGCATCATGGTGAGCAGGGCGTAGGAGGCGATGTTGAACGGCACGCCCAGGAAGACGTCGGCGCTGCGCTGGTACAGCTGGCAGCTCAGCTTGCCGTCTGCGACGAAGAACTGGAACAGGCAGTGGCAGGGCGGCAGGGCCATGTCGTCGACATCGGCCGGGTTCCACGCCGTGACGATGTGGCGGCGGCTGTTGGGGTTGGTCTTCAGGCCGTGGACCAGTTTCTCGATCTGGTCGATGACGCGGCCGTCGGGCGCGGTCCACGACCGCCACTGCTTGCCATAGACCGGGCCCAGTTCGCCCTCGGCGTCGGCCCATTCGTCCCAGATGCGGACGCCGTTGTCCTTGAGCCAGCCGATATTGGTCTCGCCGCGCAGGAACCACAGCAGTTCGACGATGATCGACCGCAGGTGCAGCTTCTTGGTCGTCAGGACGGGGAAGCCCTTCGACAGGTCGAACCGCATCTGGCGGCCAAAGACGCCCAGGGTCCCCGTGCCGGTGCGGTCGTCGCGTCGCACGCCGTTGTCCAGGATGTCGCGCAGCAGGTTCAGATACTGCCGCTCCGGATGGTCGGCGGGCGCGGCCGCGCTGCGCGCCTGGAGGTCGGCTTGGATCATCTGAACGGTCATGACCTCAAACTGCCCCAGAATTCGATTCGTGACCGGGCAAATCGGTTGCGGCGGTCGGGCGTCCACAGGAATCGAATCGGTCGCTGGACGGCTTCAAATGTCGAACACCCTGCCGACGGAACCTGAGAACCGTTATCAATGAAGGTTTTAGGTCGTTTTGTCCATGCTCAGGACATGGACAAGCTTCGGTGTCGGGCGCAAAGAAAAGATAGAGATCGCCATAAGCGAAAGAACGAATATCGTGTTCGACTATAAGGCCGCCTTTGAAAACTCGGTGGAGCAGGTGCGCAGCGAAGGACGGTATCGCGTCTTCGCCGACCTGAAGCGCGTTCGCGGGCAATTCCCGCAGGCTGTGCGCCGCCGCGAGGACGGGTCCGAGCAGGACGTCGTCATCTGGTGCTCGAACGACTATCTGGGCATGGGCCAGCACCCGGTCGTGCTGAAGGCCATGCAGGACGAGATCGACGCCGTGGGCGCGGGCGCCGGCGGCACGCGCAACATCTCCGGCACGACGCGCTCGGCGGTGGATCTGGAGGCCGAGCTGGCCGACTGGCACCAGAAGGAGGCGGCGCTGCTGTTCACCTCGGGCTATGTCGGCAACGAGGCGACCCTGTCGACCCTGCAGAAAATCCTGCCCGGCCTGATCACCTTCTCCGACGCGTTGAACCACGCCTCGATGATCGCCGGCATCCGCCAGGGCGGCGGCGAACGGCACATCTTCAAGCATAACGACCTGGCCCATCTGGAGGCCCTGCTGGCCGCCGCTCCGGCCGGAGCGCCCAAGCTGGTCGCCTTCGAGAGCGTCTATTCGATGGACGGCGACATCGCCGACCTGGCCGGCACCATCGCCCTGGCCAGGAAATACGGCGCCATGACCTATCTGGACGAGGTCCATGCGGTGGGCCTGTATGGCGAAACCGGCGCCGGCGTGGCCGAGCGTGACGGCCTGCTGGACCAGATCGACATCATCGAATGCACCCTGGGCAAGGCCATCGGCGTCATGGGCGGCTATATCGCCGCCGACGCCGTGATCATCGACGCCGTGCGCAGCTGGGCCTCAGGCTTCATCTTCACCACCAGCCTGCCGCCCGCCCTGACGGCGGGGGCCCTGGCCTCGGTGCGGCACCTGAAGACCCATCCCGAACTGCGCGAGCAACATCAGGAACGGGCCGCGACCCTGAAGGCGCGGTTCGCCTCCGCCGGCATCCCGGTGATGGACTCGGAAAGCCATATCGTGCCGGTGCATGTCGGCGATCCGGTCCACTGCAAGATGATCTCGGACATGCTGCTGGACGAGTACGGCGTCTATGTTCAGCCGATCAACTATCCGACCGTGCCCAAGGGGACCGAGCGGCTGCGCTTTACGCCCTCGCCGAACCACACGGACGAGATGATGGACCATGTCGTCCAGGCCATGGACCGCCTGTTCGCCCACTGCAATGTGGCGCGCCGGTCGGTGGCGGCCTGAGACAGACGTGGCGGACGACGACGACCTCGGTGAGGTGATCGTCGAGACCGTGCGCAACGGCCCCTATATCAAATGCTCGGCCATCCATGTGGCCACCGGCCGCGAGGTCAGCGCTATGGGACCGGTCAACGAGCCCAAGGCCGTCGAGCGCGTGGCGATCGCGAAGTTGAGGCGGGCGCTGGGGCTTTAGAAGGCTTGGGTCGGACACAAGATATTGTGGTTCGGCGCGCTGCGGCCTAGATAGGCGGCCTTCTCAGACGCGGGGATTCCGACGTGACCGCCTTCACCCATGACGCCTATTTCACCAAGACCCTGGCCGACGCCGATCCGGACGTCTTCAAGGCCATTCAGGGCGAGATGGGGCGGCAGAAGGAACAGATCGAACTGATCGCGTCGGAGAACATCGTCTCCCAGGCGGTGCTGGACGCGCAGGGCTCGGTTCTGACGAACAAATACGCCGAGGGCTATCCTGGTCGTCGCTATTACGGCGGCTGCGAATTCGTCGATGTGACCGAGGATCTGGCGCGCGAACGGGCCAAGAAACTGTTCGGCGCGGCCTTCGCCAATGTGCAGCCCCACTCGGGCGCCCAGGCCAACCAGGCGGTGTTCTTTACGCTCTTGCAGCCGGGTGATGCGTTCCTGGGCATGGACCTGGCCTGCGGCGGGCACCTGACGCACGGGTCGCCGGCGAACCAGTCGGGCAAGTGGTTCCGGCCCGTGACCTACAAGGTCCGCGAAGACACCCATCTGATCGACTATGACCACGTGGCGGAGATGGCGCAGAAGGAGAAGCCGAAGCTGATCCTGGCCGGCGCCTCGGCCTATAGCCGCCACATCGACTTCAAGCGGTTCCGCGAGATCGCCGACAGCGTCGGCGCCTATCTGATGGTGGACATGGCCCACTACGCCGGCCTGGTGGCCGGGGGCGCCTATCCTGATCCGATCCCGCACGCCCATGTCGTGACCACGACGACTCACAAGACCCTGCGCGGCCCGCGCGGCGGCATGATCCTGTCCAACGACGTCGAGCTGGGCAAGAAGATCAACTCGGCCGTCTTCCCCGGCCTGCAGGGCGGGCCGCTGGAGCATGTGATCGCGGCCAAGGCCGTGGCCTTCGGCGAGGCGCTGCAGCCCGAGTTCAAGCTGTACGCCCATCAGGTGGTCAAGAACGCCCAGGCCCTGGCCGGCGTCCTGGTCGAGCGCGGTCTGGCCATCGTCTCGGGCGGCACCGACAGCCACCTGGCCCTGGTCGATCTGCGGCCCAAGGGCGTGACCGGCAAGGCGACCGAGCACGAGCTCGAGAAGGCGCTGATGACCTGCAACAAGAACGGCGTGCCGTTCGACACCGCCCCCTTCACCGTCACCTCGGGCGTTCGCCTGGGCACCCCGGCGGGCACGACGCGCGGCTTCGGCGAGGACGAGTTCAAGCAGATCGGCCACTGGATCGCCGACGTCGTCTCGTCGATGAACGGCGGGGATGAAGCCGATCCGGCCGTGGTCGCGGGCGTGGCGGCCCAGGTGCGGGAGCTGACCAACCGCTTCCCCATCTACCGATGATCTGACCGATGAAGTGCCCCTTCTGCGGTCATCAGGACACCCAGGTTAAGGACAGCCGGCCGTCGGACGACGGCTCGGCGATCCGACGCCGTCGATCCTGTCCGAACTGCAACGGGCGCTTCACCACCTTCGAACGGGTGCAACTGCGCGAACTGGTGATCCTGAAGCGCAACGGGCGGCGCACGCCGTTCGACCGCGACAAGCTGGAGCGGTCGCTGGGCGTGGCCCTGCGCAAACGGCCGGTCCAGCCCGAACAGGTCGAGCAGATGGTCAACCGGATCGTGCGCCAGCTGGAGAGCCTGGGCGAGACCGAGGTGCCGTCGAGCACGGTTGGGGACTTCATCATGAAGGCTCTGAAGGGCGTGGATGAGGTGGCCTATGTCCGCTACGCCTCGGTCTACAAGGACTTCCGCCATACCGGCGATTTCGCCAAATTCCTGGGCGCCGAAGGTTTTGCCGATGGGGGCTTCGACGAGCCCTCCGACAAGGCCTGATGCGCGTCACCCTGAAGCTGGCCACGTCGCTGGATGGGCGTATCGCCACGGCCACGGGCGAAAGCCGGTGGATCACCGGCGAGGCGGCGCGGCTGGAAGGCCATCGGCTGCGTGCCGGCCATGACGCCATTCTGGTGGGCGTCGAGACGGTGCTGAAGGACGACCCCGAACTGACCGCGCGCCTGCCGGGGCGCAGCGTGGATCAGCCGCTGCGGGTGGTGCTGGACAGCCGGCTGCGCACGCCGGCGACGGCGAAACTGGCGGGCGAGAACACCCTGATCCTGACGACGGTCGAACCGAAGCCCGTCGGCGCAGCCCAGGTGCGGCGGGTCGAGGCCGAAGACGAGGACGGACGTCCGGCGATCCCGGCGGTGCTGAAGGCGCTGAAGGCGGCGGGCGTGTCGTCGGTGCTGATCGAGGGCGGCGGCCAGGTCGCGGCGTCCTTTCTGCGAGCGGGAACGGTGGACCGGCTGGAGTGGTTCCGGGCGCCGATCCTGCTGGGCGGGGAGGGGCGGCCCTGCGTGGCGGCCTTTGCTCTTGCAAAGCTGGCCGACGCCCCCAAGTTCCGTCGCCTGGGCGTTACGCCCGTCGGAGACGATCTGTGGGAGCGCTACGAGCGATCGTGACGCCGCCGCCGGGCGTTTTCGCCGGTCGATTTCAGACGATTCATACTATTCAGACTGTGTTTTTTGGGTCCGGAAGGGACCGGAGCCGAAATGTTCACCGGAATCGTCACCGACATCGGGCGCGTTCGCGACGTCCGCGAGACGGAGCGGGATCGCCGCTATGAGATCCAGACCGCCTGGGACGTTTCCGGGATCGACCTGGGCGCCTCGATCAGCCACGCGGGCTGCTGCCTTACGGTGACGGAGAAGGGGCCGGATTGGTTTGCGGTCGAGGTGTCGAACGAGACCCTGTCCAAGACCACCCTGGGCGCGTGGAAGGCCGGCGACGGCGTCAATCTGGAACGCGCCGCCAAACTGGGTGACGAGATGGGCGGCCATGTGGTCTCGGGCCATGTCGACGGCCTGGGCCGCGTCGTCTCGATCACGCCGGAGGGCGGGTCGCACCGGGTCGAGGTCGAGGCGCCGGCGCCGCTGCACCGCTATATCGCCGCCAAGGGCTCGATCACCGTGGACGGGGTGTCCCTGACGGTGAACAGCGTCGCGGGACAGGTGTTTTCGTTGAATATCATTCCGCATACGTGGGATGTGACGACCCTGGGCCGTCTGAAGGCGGGCGATCCGGTCAATCTCGAGATCGACATGCTGGCGCGATACCTCGCGCGGTGGCAGGAGACGGCGTGATGCAATTGGCCGCAAACATGAACGACAGCCCGATCAGTCCCATTGAGGACATTCTTGAGGACGCCCGCAACGGCCGTCCCTACATCCTGGTGGACGCCGAGGACCGCGAGAACGAGGGGGACATCATCATCCCCGCCCAGTTCGCGACCCCCGACCAGATCAATTTCATGATCCGCCAGGCCCGCGGGCTGGTGTGCCTGGCCCTGACGGCCGAGCGGGCCAATCAGCTGCGGCTGCCGCCGATGGCGGCCGACAATCGCGAGAGCATGAAGACCGCCTTCACCGTCTCGATTGAGGCCAAGGACGGCGTGACCACGGGGATTTCGGCGGCCGACCGGTCGCGCACCATTCATGTGGCCACCGACGCCTCGAAGGGCATGGACGACATCGTCTCGCCCGGCCACATCTTCCCCCTGGTGGCGCGCGACGGCGGGGTTCTGGTCCGCGCCGGCCATACTGAGGCCGCCGTGGACATCAGCCGCATGGCGGGCCTGACGCCGGCCGGGGTGATCTGCGAGATCATCAAGGACGACGGCGAGATGGCGCGGATGCCCGATCTGGTCGCCTTCGCTCAACTTCATGGACTGAAGATCGGCACCATCGCCGACCTGATCGCCTATCGCCGCCGCACCGAACGGTTCGTCGAACGGATCATGGATACGCCGTTCGAAAGCGTCCACGGCGGCCCGTTCCGCCTGATGCTGTACCGGAACACCATCGAGGGCGCGGAACACGTCGCCCTGGTGCACGGCAAGATCGACCCGTCCAAGCCGACCCTGGTGCGGATGCACCAGGTGGATTTCGCCTGCGACCTGCTGGGCCACGTCGAGACGCGCCAGGACTATGTGCCCAAGGCCCTGAAACAGATCACCGACCATGACGGGCCGGGCGTGGTCGTCTTCCTGCGCGATCCGTCGCTGAACTCGCTGGCGGAGCGTCTGGCGGGCGTGGACAGGCCGGCGGCGGTGGACCGGTCGCTGCGGGCCTATGGCGTGGGCGCGCAGATCCTGCTGGACCTGGGCGTCAAGGACATGATCGTGATGAGTTCGACGCGGCCTGAACCGACGGCGCTTGAGGGCTATGGCCTGCGCATCGTCGGCTGGCGCGACATGGATGGAGAAGACAAGGCGTGACCGAGGCCCCCCGTATTCTGATCGTCGAGGCGCGCTTCTACGACGAATTGGCCGACGCCCTGCTGGAGGGCGCCAAGGAGACGTTGAAGGCGCGCGGCGCCGAGTTCGACGTCGTCACCGTGCCGGGCGCCCTCGAGATCCCGGCCGTCATCGCCATGGCCGAAGAGGCCGGACGGTTCCCGACCGCGCCCCGTTACGACGGCTATGTCGCCCTGGGCTGCGTGATCCGCGGCGAGACCTATCATTTCGAGATCGTCTCGGACCAGTCGGCGGCCGGCCTCATGGCCCTGGGCGTCAAGGGACTGCTCATCGGCAACGGCATCCTGACGACCGAGGACGAGGACCAGGCCTGGGCCCGGGCGCGGCTTTCCGAAGGGGATAAGGGGGGCGGGGCGGCCAAAGCCTGTCTCGAGCTCATTGCATTGAAGAAGCGGTTGCGGCTAGGCCTCGGCGCATGACTGAACCGAACAGCGTCAAAGCCGTCCTCGAACAACTGGCCGAGGCCGAGAAGCAGCGGGCCGAGCCTCATCTCAGCTCCAAACAGCGCCGTGCGCGCACGGTGTCGCGTCTCGCCGCCGTCCAGGCCCTGTACCAGATGGAGCTGGCGGGCGAGGGCGTTGAGACGGTGATCACCGAATTCGCCAACTTCCGCTTCGACACGGATATCGAGGGCGAGGCCCTGGCCGAGGCCGACGAAGCCTATTTCGCCGACATCGTGCGGGGCGTGATCGAGAGCCAGCGCGACATCGACACGGCGATCAAGGCCCGCCTGGCGTCCAACTGGAAGCTGGAGCGTATCGACGCCACCCTGCGCGCCCTCCTGCGCTCGGGCGCCTGGGAGTTGATCAAACACCCGGAGACGCCGCGCGAGGTCGTGATCGACGAATATGTCGAACTGGCCAAGGCCTTCTTCGACGACTCCGAGGCGCGGTTCGTCAATGCGGCGCTGGACGGCGTGTCCAGAGACACGCGCAAATAATGCCGTCGCTCGACGTCGCGGGCGAATTCGAGACGATCGAGAGGCTGCTGCGGCCCCTGGCCCATCCCGAATGGGGCAGGGGGCTGGCCGATGATGTGGCGGTGCTGCCGTCCCGGCCCGGTTACGACCTGGTCCTGACCAAGGACGTCATCGTCGAGGGCGTGCATTTCCTGCCCGACGATCCGCTGGAGACCGTGGCCAAGAAGCTGCTGCGGGTGAACCTGTCGGACCTGGCCGCCAAGGGCGCCGAGCCTTTCGGCTATCTGCTGGCCTGCTGCTGGTCGGACCGCTGCGGCTGGCCCGAACGCGAGGCCTTTGCGGCCGGGTTGGCGCAGGATCAGGCCCTGTTCGGGGTGTTTCTGATGGGCGGCGACACGGTCAGGACGCCGGGGCCGGCGGTGTTTTCCCTCACAGCCCTGGGCTGGGTTCCGGAGGGGGGGGCGGTGTCGCGCGCGGGCGCCCAGGTGGGAGACCTGGTCTTCGTCACCGGAACCATCGGCGATGGCCTGCTGGGGCTTCAGGCGGCGCAAGCCAAGCTGAAGCTGGACGCCGAACGGCTTGCGCGCCTGATCGACCATTACCGCACCCCCATGCCGAGGCTGGACTTCGCGGAGGTCGTCCGGAACCTGGCGACGGCGGCGGCGGACGTGTCCGACGGTCTGGCGGCGGACCTGAACCATATCGCCAAGGCCAGCGGCGTCGGCATTGCCCTGAACCTCAGCGTCCTGCCCCTGTCCGCCGCCGCCCAGGCCTGGTTCGAGGACCGGGTCGATCCGCAGGCGGCGCTGGAGGACCTGGCGACCGGCGGCGACGACTACCAGATCGTCTTCACCGCCCACCCTCGCCATGAAGAGACCCTGCGTCGCGAGGCGGAACGCCGCCTGCTGCGCCTGACCCGGATCGGGGCGGTTACGGCGGGCGAGGGCGTTGCGGTCGACTATGGGGGACGGCGGATAGAGTTGGCGCGGCGCGGCTGGACCCATGGCTGAGCCGGCAACACAATCCTAACCGCGCACCGCTAGGGTGGCGGTCATGGATCGCAGAACCTTGATCACGTCTGGAACAGTCGCCCTGGCCGGCGTCGCCGCTACGTCGGCCCGGGCCTCATCCAGCAAGACCCCCGCCGAGGCCCCGGCCTTGAGCATCCCCGGCGTCGGCCTGCCGGTGATCGCCGACGGTCGCCTTAGAAACTACGTCTTCGTCTCGCTGAAGCTGCATATCGGCGGGGGCAAGACGGTCGAGCAGATGCGGCCCAAGGAGGCGTTCTTCCGCGACGCCCTGGTCAAGGCGGCCCACCGCACCCCCTTCACTGTTGCGGGCGACTGGACGCGGCTGGACGAAAACCGGATGTCTGCGGCCCTGGTCGCGGCTGCGAACGCGATCTCTGGACGGGGCTCCGTCGCACGGGCAGAGATCATCGCCCAAAACCCGCGCCTGCGCGCCGGCATGACGCCGGGCGTCTGAAGGTCCGCAACCATGGTTGCGTCAACTTGACGCCCATGACACGCTCCCTCTGCAAATCCCAAGGGACGCACTGACGCGTCCGCCGCGCTCGGGGGGACCGGACGTCGGACAGAGGCGATAACGCCCGCCGTCGCAAGGATCCGTGCGCTTGTTGCAAGGGCATGGAAACGTCAATGACGAACTCACTTACGTTGGTCTTCGCGGCAGGCGTTCTGGCGGTGCTGTACGGCGCCGCCCAGACCGCAGTGCTGATGAGGGCGAGCACCGGCAATGACAAGATGCGAGAGATCGCCGCCGCCATTCAGGAAGGCGCCTCGGCCTATCTGAAGCGGCAATATCTGACGATCGGCATGGTCGGGGTCGTGATCCTGATCGCCGCCTATCTGCTGATCGGCGTCTATGCGGCGGTCGGCTTCGTGATCGGGGCCGTCCTGTCGGGCGCCGCCGGTTACGCCGGCATGCTGATTTCGGTGCGGGCCAATGTGCGCACGGCGCAGGCGGCGTCCGAGAGCCTGTCCAAGGGACTGAACCTGGCGTTCCGCTCGGGCGCAATCACCGGCATGTTCGTGGCGGGCGGCGCCCTGATCGGGGTGTCCGGCTACTTTATCGTTCTGACCCATCACCTGGGTCTGGGCTCGACCAGCCGCGAGGTGATCGACGGCCTGGTGGCCCTGGGCTTCGGCGCCTCGCTGATCTCGATCTTCGCCCGTCTGGGCGGCGGCATCTTCACCAAGGGCGCCGACGTGGGCGGCGACATGGTGGGCAAGGTCGAGGCCGGCATCCCCGAGGACGATCCCCGAAACGCCGCGACCATCGCCGACAATGTGGGCGACAATGTCGGCGACTGCGCCGGCATGGCGGCCGACCTGTTCGAGACCTATGCGGTGACGACGGTGGCGACCATGGTGCTGGCGGCCATCTTCTTCCGCGATCAGCCCTATGTGGGCGCCCTGATGGTGCTGCCGCTGGCGATCTGCGCAGTCTGTATCGTCACCTCGATCATCGGCAGCTTCTTCGTGCGGCTGGGCAAGAGCCAGAACATCATGGGGGCGCTGTATCAGGGGCTGATCGTGACCGGCGTCCTGTCCATCGGCGCGGTCTGGTGGGTGATCAACCAGATGGTGACGGGCCCGATCGTGACCGGAAGCGGCCTGACGATCCAGCCGATGGCCCTGTTCTGGTCCGGCATGGTCGGGCTGGCGGTGACGGCGGCCATCGTGGTGGTGACGGAATACTACACGGGGTCGAAATTCCGGCCGGTGCAGTCGGTGGCCAACGCCTCGGTCTCGGGTCACGGGACCAATGTGATTCAGGGGCTGGCGGTCTCGCTGGAGGCCACGGCGCTTCCGGCCCTGACGATCATCGTCGGCATCGTGGCCAGCTTCCAGCTGGCGGGCCTGTTCGGCATCGCCATCGCCACCACAACCATGCTGGGCGTGGCGGGGATGATCGTGGCGCTGGACGCCTTCGGGCCGGTGACGGACAACGCCGGGGGGATCGCCGAAATGGCGGGCCTGCCCAGCGAGGTGCGGCGGTCGACCGATGCGCTCGATGCGGTGGGCAACACGACCAAGGCCGTGACCAAGGGCTACGCCATCGGTTCGGCCGGCCTGGGGGCCCTGGTGCTGTTTGCGGCCTATACGTCGGACCTGCAGTATTTCTCGGCCAATCCGGCGGACTATCCCTTCTTCGCCGACATGGGGCCGATCGCCTTCGACCTGACCAACCCCTATGTGGTCGTGGGCCTGCTGTTCGGGGGGCTGTTGCCCTTCCTGTTCGGCGGCATGTCGATGATGGCGGTCGGGCGCGCGGCGGAGGCCGTGGTGGCCGAGGTGCGACGGCAGTTCCGCGAGAACCCCGGCATCATGACCTATCAGGTCAAGCCGGAGTACGGACGGGCGGTGGACATCCTGACCAAGGCCGCGATTCGCGAGATGATCGTGCCGTCGCTGTTGCCGGTGCTGTCGCCTATCGTCCTGTTCGTCGCGGTGCTGACGATTTCAGACAAGGCCAACGCCTTCGCCTCGCTGGGCGCCATGCTGATGGGGGTGATCGTCACCGGCCTGTTCGTCGCCATCTCGATGACCTCGGGCGGCGGCGCCTGGGACAACGCCAAGAAGGTGATCGAGGAAGGCTTCACCGACAAGAACGGCGTGGTCCACGGCAAGGGCTCCGAGGCCCACAAGGCGGCCGTGACCGGCGATACGGTGGGGGATCCTTACAAGGACACCAGCGGCCCGGCGGTGAATCCGATGATCAAGATCACCAATATCGTCGCCCTGCTGCTGCTGGCGGTGCTGGCGAGCGGAAATATCGGCTAAGCTTGTACGAAGACGCCCCGGAGAGTGATCTCCGGGGCGTTTTTTCTTCGGCGATGCGTCGGACCCTAGTTCGGGCGGACCTTAGTCCGGGCGGCGTTGGCCGGGGGTGTCGTCCTCGGTGCGCGGCAGCTGGCCGCGACCGACGTTGCCCAGCAACTGTTCGAGCACGGTCAGGGCGCGGCCGCGGGTCGGCGTCTCGGTCCGGTTCATCGCGATCTGCTCGCCGTCGGCCAGGCCCAGGGTGCGGACGGCGGCGACCTTGTCGCCGTTCGGCTCGAAGGTGACTTCGGTGATGGTGCGGCTGGCGACGACCGGGCGGTTGTAGGTGTATTTCTCGGTCGTCTGGCTGATGTAGTACCAGACCTGATCCGGTTCGAAGGTCGAGGTGGTCGACGGCGAACCGAGGCGGGCCAGGACGGTTTCCTTGGTGTCGGTCCCCGCGACGATGTCCTGGGGCTTGGCGTCGATGGCCTGGAAGCCGTTGGAGCCGATCATGGGCGCGCAGGCGGCGGACAGGCCAGCCAGGGAAACGGCGACGAAAAGCGGGACGAAACGAGACATGATCGGGCGCCTGCGAGAGAACAAGGTCTTTGACCTAGACGGACCTGCGTCCTAGTTCAACGGCGCGGCGGAAAAGGGGCCGTATAAAACCATGCTGAAATACCTGTTCAAACCCCGGCCCGGCGTCCGCATCGGCGACGCCCTGTACGCCCTGGCGGTGGAACAGGCGCGCCATCTCGGCTTTTACACGCGTCTGGGCGTGGCCGACCGGATCGACGCCCGCTTCGAGCTCTATACGCTGCACGTGCTGCTGCTGGTGCTGAGGCTGCGCGACGAGAACACCGAGGCCGGGCGGGACGCGGCCCAGGCCCTGTTTGACGCCTATGTCTCGGCCCTGGACCATGCGCTGCGCGAAGAAGGCGTCGGCGACGTCTCGGTCGGCAAGAAGATGCGCAAGCTGGGCGAGGCCCTGTACGGGCGGATGAACGCCTATGAGACGCCGCTGCGCGACGACGACGCGACGGCGCTGGCCGAGGCCCTGGCGCGCAATGTCTATGCAGAGACCGGGGCGGAACGGGCGAATGATCTGGCGCGCTACGCCCTGGCGGCGCGGGCCGGCCTGGCCGCGCAGGAATTCAATGATGTGCTGGCGAAGCCGGCCTGGACGGATGTTTGAGACGATGAGCGTGAGCCTTCCCTACAGCGAGACAGTGCGGATCAACCAGATCGGCGCCGGACTGAGCCGGCGGCTGGAGCCGGACGCAGACACGCGCAAGCGAATCGCTCGCGCCCTGGACCTGCAAGGTCTGGAAGATTTCACGATCGACGTGGAGGTGAAGCCGACCCCATCGACCAGCGAATGGACGCTGAAGGGCCGGGTCAGCGCCCATGCGGTCCAGACCTGCGGCCTGACGCTGGAGCCGCTGCCCGTCGACGTGGATCGCCGCTTCTCTATCCAGCTGGCCGAACGTGCGCCCACGGAGACCGACGAGATCGAGGTCACGCTGGACGAGGAGGACGCCGATCTGATCGAGGACGGCAAGATCGACCTGGGCCAGTACGCCGTCGAGCAACTGGCCCTGTCGTTGGATCCGTTCCCGCGCAAGCCAGGCGCGGAGTTCGTGCAACCGGAAGAACCGGCCGAAATCTCGCCCTTCGCCGCCCTGAAGGCGCTGAAGCCGCAGGACGGCCAAGCCTGAGGTTGACGTTAGGGCCGGGTGGTTGCATCCCCCGGCTTGGGCGCTATCGTCGAGCGCCCTATATCAAGCGTCGCGCGACAAGACGACGCGGCTATTCGAGGTCCATTTGCCAGCCCCAGTTACGATCTCGCTTGACGCCATGGGCGGCGATCACGGCCCATCCGTCGTTATTCCCGGCGTCCGCAGCTATATCCTCACCCATGGCGGGGAGGGGGTTCGTTTCCTGCTGCACGGTGACGAGACCCAGATTCGGCCTGAGTTGGCGCGCGCCGACCTGTCGGACGCTGTCGCCGAGATTCGCCACACCGAAAAGGTCGTGGCCATGGACGAGAAGCCCGCCCAGGCCATGCGCCGGGGCAAGGGCTCCAGCCTGTGGAACGCCGTCGAGGCGGTGAAGACGGGCGAGGCCGGCGGCGTGGTCTCGGCCGGCAACACCGGCGCCCTGATGGCGATCTCCAAACTGATTCTGCGCATGTCGGCGCCGGGGCTGGAGCGACCGGCCATCGTCGCCAGCTGGCCGAGCTTCAAGGGCCATACGGCGGTGCTGGACGTGGGCGCCAATATCGGCAGCGACGCCGAGCAACTGGTCGAGTTCGCCATCATGGGCGAAGCCTTCCAGTCGGCGGTGCGCGGCATCGCCCGGCCGACCATCGGCCTGCTGAACGTCGGTTCGGAAGACATGAAGGGCAACGAACAGGTCAAGGAGGCGCACGCCATCCTTCGCGATGGGCCGTTCGACCTGAATTATCACGGCTTCGTCGAAGGCGACGATATCGCCAAGGGCACGGTGGACGTGGTCGTGACCGACGGCTTCACCGGCAATATCGCCCTGAAGACGGCGGAGGGCACGGCCCGCTATATCTCGGCTCTGCTGCGCGAGGCCCTGACCTCGAACCTGCAATCCAAGCTGGGCGCCGCCATCGCCATGCCCGCCCTGAAGAAGATGCGCGAGAAGATCGATCCCAGCACCATCAACGGCGGCCCGCTGCTGGGGCTGAACGGGATCGTGGTGAAGAGCCACGGGGGCGCCGACGCCAAGGGATTCGGCAACGCCATCCGCATCGCGGTCGATCTGGCCCGCAGCGACTATATGACCAAGGTGGGCGCCAATCTGGGCAAGCTGGACGCCGTGTTCGACCATTCCAGCCCGCCCGCCGCCCCCGCCGGAGAACCCCTTCAGTGAGCGTCACCCGCAGCGCCGTGACCGGCGTCGGCTCCTATCTGCCGGAGCAGATCGTCACCAACGCCGACCTGGCCAAGTTCGTCGATACGTCCGACGAGTGGATTCAAGAACGCACCGGCATCAAACAGCGCCACAAGGCACGCGACGACCAGCCGACCAGCGATCTGGCTGTCGAGGCCGCCAGGAAGGCCCTGGCCGACGCCGGCAAGACGGCGGCGGACGTCGATCTGATCATCGTGGCCACGACCACGCCCGACATGACCTTCCCGGCCGTCGCCTCGATCGTTCAGCACAAGCTGGGCGCAGGGGTGGGCGTGGCCTTCGACGTCCAGGCCGTCTGTTCGGGCTTCGTCTACGCCTTGAGCGTGGCCGACGGTTTCGTGGCGCGCGGCCTGGCGAAATGCGCCCTGGTGATCGGCGCCGAGGAAATGACGCGGCTGATGGACTGGACCGACCGCACCACCTGCGTCCTGTTCGGCGACGGCGCGGGCGCCGTGGTGCTGGAGCCGCGCGAAGGGCAGGGGACCTCGGCCGATCAGGGGATGCTGGGCTTCGCCCTGCGCGCCGACGGCTCGAAGACCGATCTGCTCTACGTCGACGGCGGTCCGGCCACGACCGGGACCGTGGGCCATCTGCGGATGGCCGGGAATCAGGTGTTCCGTCATGCCGTGGTCAATATCGCCGAAGGCATCACCGCCGCCTGCGCCGCCGCCGGCATCGAGATCGCCGACGTCGACTGGTTCGTGCCGCATCAGGCCAATCAGCGGATCATCAAGGGCGTCGGCGACCGGCTGGGTCTGGACGAGACCAAGGTGATCTCGACCGTGGCCCTGCACGCCAACACCTCGGCCGCCTCGATCCCCCTGGCGCTGGACGCGGCGATCCAGGACGGACGGATCAAGAAGGGCGACATGGTCCTGCTGGAGGCGATGGGGGGCGGCCTGACCTGGGGCGCCTGCGCGCTGCGCCTCTAAGTCCGGCAGAGGCATTGATTTTTCGGAGACTTTGCGTCCCTATACGCCCAGCCTACCGCTACCAGACGGGGATATGATGTCAGGCCTACAGACCGTAACGCGCGCCGACCTTTGCGAAGCCGTGCATGAAGAAGTCGGTCTGTCCCGGCAGGAGTGTTCGGCCCTGGTCGAGCGCACCCTGGAACTGATCGTTGAATCCCTGGAACAGGGCGATACGGTCAAACTGTCGGGCTTCGGCGTGTTTCAGGTTCGCGAGAAGCGCGCCCGCATGGGGCGCAATCCCAAGACCGGCGAGCCGGCGGCGATCAATCCGCGCCGGGTCATCAGCTTCCGCGCCTCTCAGATCATGAAGAGCCGGGTTCACGACGCCGTCGTCGAGGCCTGAGTCCCTTGGCCAAGAGCCCAGACGCCTTCCGCACGATCTCCGAGGCGGCCGAGGAAGTCGGGGCGCCGCAGCATGTGCTGCGCTTCTGGGAAACCAAGTTCAGTTTCGTGGTTCCCGTGAAACGGGCCGGGGGGCGCCGGTTCTATCGACCGCAGGACATAGCGGTGCTGAAGGCCGTACGGCGGCTGCTGCACGACGACGGCCTGACGATTCGCGGGGTTCAGCGCCTGCACAAGGAGCAGGGGCTGAAGAAGCTGGTCGGCGCCGAGGCGGCGGCCCTGATCGAGGATGGCGAGACGTTCGCCGCCATCGCGACGCCAGTCCCGGCGCGCCCCGTCTCGATGTCGCACGCCGGGCGCGCTGAACATGCGGATCTGCAGGGTGTTCTGGCCGATCTGGAGCAGGCGAAGGCGCGTCTGGACGCCGTGCTTTCGCGGTCGGTGGAAAAGTCGTTTTAGCGTTTGCGGTCAACGGTCGCCCCGTCTATAGGGAGCGCCTTCGGAGCGTGGCGCAGCCTGGTAGCGCACTTGACTGGGGGTCAAGGGGTCGCAGGTTCGAATCCTGTCGCTCCGACCATTTCCTCTAAGGAAACGGTTGGTTAGAGGGGCCGCTTTCGGGCGGCCCCTTTGCAATTCGGGTCGCTGTCGGGCCCGCCGTCCTTTTACCAACTGCGGTGAGCGGTCATCGCCTCCGCCCTGGCCCAAGCCTCGCGCCCCGCATCATTCCAGGCCGACCCCAGTCGGCGCAGCTGTCGACGTGAGCCGTTGTCGGGGCGGATGAAATGACAGGGCGTGAGCGCCCTTGCGTGCTGAGCCTCCTGCGAGATGCTATCAGGGTGAACGGCAGGGACATTGTCGCCGCAACCAACAGGGATTCCCTTGATTTGATCGGACAATATGGATGGTCGACGTCTCTGGCGGCGGCCTTCGAGCCCCATGAGCGTGCGGGCCACACGCCGGGCCGCATCATTCTCCACCAGCGGGACGGTTACGTCGTCGCGACCGACAACGGCGAAATACGCGCCAAGGTTTCGGGGCGGCTACGTCATGAGGCGGGGGAAATCGGGCATCCGGCGGTCGGGGACTGGGTCGCCCTTTCGTTCGGCGCGCAGGAGCGTACGGCCACGATCCACGCCTTCCTGCCGCGCCGCACGGCCTTCGTCCGCAGGGCGGCCGACAGTATGCGAAAACTGCAGATCCTGGCCGCAAACGTCGATGTGGCCTTTATCGTTACCTCCCTGAACGGTGATCTCAACCTGCGCCGGATCCAGCGGTATCTGGCGGCGGCCTGGGAAAGCGGCGCCCGGCCTGTCGTGGTGCTGACGAAATCGGACCTGTGCGCCGATCCGGAGGGCCAGGCGGCCCGCGTTGCAGCCCTGGAGCCGGGCTGTCCTGTCTTGATGGTCTCGGCACGCCAAGGCGTGGGCCTCGACGCCTTGCTCGCCCAGGTGGGGAGGGGGGAGACCTGCGTGCTGATCGGCTCGTCCGGCGTCGGAAAGTCGACCCTGGTCAACGCCTTTCTGAACGAAGACCGGATGGCGACGCAGGCCATCCGCGAGACCGACGATCAGGGGCGGCACACCACCAGCCACCGCCAGCTCATCCTGCTTCCCGGCGGCCGGTTGATGCTTGACACGCCCGGTATCCGCGAAGTCGGTCTGATCGACGCCGAAGCGGGCGTGAGCGCCGTGTTCGAAGACATCGAGGGCCTGCTCCAGACGTGCCGGTTCACCAACTGCAGTCACGCCAACGAGCCGGGCTGCGCCGTGCAGGCCGCCGTGCAGAGCGGCGTGCTCGATCCCGCGCGGTGGGCGCACTACCAGAAGCTGACCCTCGAGGCGGCTGTGGCCGAGCACGAGCAGGAGCGGGCGGCGAAGGCGGTCGAGCGTCGCCGGCTGGGCGCGCTGCAGAAGGTGTACCGCGCCACCAAGAGGAACGACCGGGGCGGCGGCGACTGATCGTCCGTGATCGGTTCCAATCCTCCTCAAGACGGGTTCGGACGAATTATGGCCTTTCCCGCAGCCAATCAGGCTAGTCGAGAGTTTCAAACCTGAAAGAGTTCAAAAATGCCCGCGTACACCATCGTAACCACCAGTGCGGTCCAGGGCGGCGACACCGCCGAGGTCAACACGCTGACGGACGACTTCGCCAATGACAGCGAGGCGCTGGGCTATGCGCGTCGGATGGCCGACGAAATGATCGACATGGCCCATCAGCTCCTGCTGGATTTCGACTACAGCAATGTCGGCGTCTATGACGGCGATCTGATCGACGAGGACATCACGCCTGACCACGCATCCCTGATCGGCGTATGGGTGCTCGACGAAGACGGCTCCGCTTGCGTGACCGCAGAAGAATTCCGCGAGGGGGTGACCGAGGTCGAGCCTTCCTAATCGTCACGCAGTCGGACGTCTAAATTTCCGAGACCGCACAGGTCAGGCCCAGAGTCTCAAGAACCTGGAACACCGACAAGCTGCAACTGTGAGCGCTCCATAATCCCAAGACTCTAACTGGTTGAATTTCCAACGGTGCCATTTTCCATAATCCCGAGAATCCCATGGTTCACCGCAAGCGATGGTGCTGCATTATTGGGATTCACTGCATGGCCATAGTCGGTGCAACGCCACGCTAGTGGCTAGTGCCACCACGCAGGATCGCGGGCCGCTGAGCGATGGTGATAGCTAGCGGAGCGGAATGCGGAAGCGTTTGCCTGATGGTCAGCCGGCGCCGACGCGAGCTGTCCAGCAGCATGTTCTTTAGGGCGACAGATATCGCAACAGTCGCATGCTGATCCAAAACAACAACACGCCCGCGATCACCCCGATTTTGATCTTGTGATCCATGAACCGAACGCCCAACACGGCGAAGAATGCGCCGGCCAGGCAAAGCACGGACAGGTTTCCCATCAACCTGGCGGTCATCTTGAGCCAGATGTCGTTTTGGTAAGGCGTCATTGGCGCGTTTCCATTCAAATCGCAGCCTACACCGTATCGACGGGATGGGAAGATGCATGAAATACATCCACACCCACCCGTAACTGGTGGACTGCAAGCCGCCCTCTCGGAACGACAAAAGCGCCAGAACTATTTGCCGATCTGATCCGAAGTCCGGGCCAAAGCGCGATACAAAGTGCTGCGAGAAATCCCGAAAGTGGTCGCCACGGCTCCCATCGTCTGATCGGGATGCTGAAGTAAGAGACGGACCTGCTCAAGCTGGCGCGCCGATAGAGCCCGTTTACGCCCGCCAGTTCGTCCTCTCGCGCGAGCGGCTGCCAAGCCTGCCATGGTCCGCTCGCGGATCAGGTCTCGCTCCATTTCGGCTAGAGCCGCCATCATATGGAAGAAGAACCGTCCTGCCGGTGTCGTAGTGTCGATGCCATCAGTCAGGCTTCGAAATTCAACGCCGCGGCTCTTTAGGGCACTGACGAAATCAACAAGCTGACCGACTGTGCGGCCTAGGCGGTCAAGCTTCCAAACGACGAAGACATCTTTCTCTCGGGCAAAGCTCAAAGCCTCGCCCAATGCCTTGCGATCTACCCGCGCGCCGGACGCAGCTTCAGAGAAAATCCGCTCGCAGCCCGCCTGTTTGAGCGCGTCAATCTGGAGATCGAGGTTTTGGTCCGCAGTCGAGACCCGCGCGTATCCGATAAACATGTCGCGAAACTCGTAAACAGAGGGCTTCATGACACATAGATTATGCAACAGAGTTTAGCCACACCTTCGGCGCTGACGGTAGGGGGCGGAGTTGGATCCGGACGGTCGGGGTCACAAACGTTCGTTTGTGAGACAAACTAGTAGAGGTCGCTGAGACTTCGGTCTGCGGCTGACTCCAAGGCGACCTAAGGGATGTCAGCTTCTAGACAACTAACCTCCAACGGCGACCGCTCGATAACGAGGATCGGGCTAGGCCTTTGGCCGATTTCGCAACGCCAGCTGCTGGACGTAACGGCTGCGCTTGAGGTAGTTGGTCCTTCCTGACGGCGGGGTGAAGCTATGGGTACAGCTTGGATCGGCTGTGTTGCTTTCGGCCTTTTGGCCGGATCAGCGCCGAACGCCCTTTCGGCGATCTCCCAAGTTCAGGCCGCGTCCCAAGAGGCGGCCCAAGGCGGCGCCACAGTCGCTCTGACCTTTGCGGCTGCTCAACAACGTTTGCGCTCCAATTCCAGTCTTGGTCGCGCTGCGGGCTATGGGATGCAGGCCGCGAGGGCCCAGGCGGATGTGGCTGCCGGGCTAAATCGACCGACCGTAGCGCTCGATGCTCAGTTGATCCGTTATCGCAAAACATTCGATCTCTCGCTGGGTGACACGCTGGACCGCGCGCAGACCGAGCTCGGCACCGCCATTCCTGGGCTCATCGCGGACTTGCCCGGTGTGCCGGGTGACGTGTTGCAGAGTGTCGGTCAGCGGCTGGAAGCGGCGCTTCCCGAAATTTTCTCCGCCTTGCCGCAAGACGTCCGACTGCAGGTCGACGACACGACCTTTCGCCCCACAGTGACGGCGCTTCAGCCGATCTACACCGGCGGTGCGATTCCAGCTCTCCGACGAGCGGCGGCGGCCAATGTGGATTTGGCGCAGGCGAAGCAGCAGGAAGCGGTCAGTTTGGAGGATGTGAATCTGGCGCGGGCTTACTTTGGCCAGGTGCTGGCAGCCGAAGCACTGAAGATCGCACGGGAGACCCGTGACGGCTTCGATCTGCATTTGCGCAACGCTCGACTGCTGGAATCGCAAGGCGTGCTCAGCCACGCCCAGACGCTTCAGGTCGAAGTCGCCCGCGATGCGGCGCAGCGGCAGGTCAACAGGGCCGAACTGGAGCACGACAACGCCGTGGCGTCCCTCGCCAGGGTCGTTGACACCAATGGTGCCGTCGTTCCCACCACGCCCCTGTTCGTAAACCGCGACCCAGTCGGTCCAGCCGGCGTTTTTCTTGACCAGGCAAGCCAGGCGAACGCTCGCCTTGCGCAGGCCCAAGCCGGGCGCGATCTGGCTGAGGCGGGCGCCGATCTTGCGGCGTCACGAATGAAGCCGTCCGTCTATGCATTTGGAACCTACAATCTGAATCCAGACGACGCTCTGCCGACCGAGCCGGATTGGGCGGTCGGGATCGGCGCGCGCTACACTCTGATTTCGACGGTGGATCGACGACGCATGCTGGGCGCAGCGCGCGCTCAGGCCTCGGCTGCTGCGGAGGTGGAACGACAGGCCCGAGACGACGCCCGATTGCTGGTCACGCGAGCCTATAATCAGGCGGAATTGGCGCGTCGTCAGTTTTTGAGCATGGACAGCAGCCTGCAGGCCGCCAGCGAGAATCTTAGAGTTCAGGAGGTTGGGTTCCGTGAAGGCGAGGCCACTGCCACCTCGGTCGTAGACGCCCGCAATCTTCTGGGGGGAGCGCGTTTGCAACGCGCGGCAGCAGCTTACGAATATGATCTCAGCCTGGCCGCCCTGCTAGCGGCGTCGGGAAGCGATCTGACCTTGAACGACTATCTGCAACGCGAAGATCGGATCAGCGCGCCATGAGCGAGACGCCTCCCTTTGCCGATGCCCCGACAAACGGTGCGCCGACCATTGCGGCCAGTCGTACGTCTGCACGTCGACGCATTCTGCCTGTGATCGTGGGCGTCGGTCTCGTACTGCTGATCGGCTTCATCGTCGTGGGCCTCTTCCTTGCGGCCCGTCCTGCCAAGGATCAGGTTCAGGGCATGGTCGAGGCGGAGACCTTCACCGTTGCGACCAAGGTGCCTAGCCGAGTGGAGCGCTTCCTCGCGTCAGAGGGCGATCAAGTGAAGGCAGGTCAAGAGTTGGCTCTGATGAGCAGCCCGGAGGTTGCGGCAAAGGAGGCTCAGGCCCGCGCCTTGCTTCAGTCGAGTGAGGCCATCCAGTCGATGAGCCGCGAAGGCGCCCGCCGCGAGGATGTGCAGTCGGTCGAGTCCATCTGGCGCGCCGCCCAGGCGACGGCTCGTTTGGCGGACCAGACTGCGCGGCGGGCGGAGAACCTGTTCGCCGAAGGCGTGATTTCCGCCCAGCGCCGTGACGAAGCCGTTGCCGCTCGCGCTGCTACAGCCTCGCAGACCGAAGCCGCTCGTCAGCAGTATCTGAAGGCGTTGGCAGGCACACGGCCGCAGGAAAAATCCGTTGCCGACGCCAATGTGCAAGGCGCGCAGGCCGCCGTCGCCGAGGTTCAAAGCCTGCAAGGCGAGACGCGACTGCTCGCTCCAAATGACGGCGAGGTTGCGGAGCGTTTCGTCAATGTCGGCGAGCTCGTGCTCACGGGCGTGCCAGTCTTCACAATCGTGGACATCGGCGACCCGTGGGTTACGTTCAGTGTGCGCGAGGATCAGTTTCGCGATCTGAAAATCGGCGCGATCGTGCGTGGCGACGTGCCCGCACTCGGCCTCGCTGACGTCGCCTTCCGGATCACCGCCATCCATCCTCAAGGCGAGTTCGCCACTTGGCGCTCAACCCGGCAGTCGAGCGGCTATGACGTGCGAAGCTTTCAGGTCAAGGCCAAGCCTGTTCGCCCTGTCAACGGACTCAGGCCTGGCATGAGCGTGCTGTTCGATTGGTCCGCACGGTGAGACGCCTCGCGGCCGTCTTTGTATCGGCCGTTCGGGACGAGGCGCGCGTCTTGGTGACCCGACCGTGGGACGCGTTCGTCGCCTTTGGTCTGCCGCTGATCCTGCTGATGGTTATCGCGGCGATGCTGGCCCCTGGAGTGATCCGTCAGGCCCCGGTCGCCGTGGTGGATCAGGACCATTCGGCCTTCAGCCGCGCCGCAATTCGCAACATGGAGGCAAGCGCCGATGTTCGCGTGACCCATGCTCCAACGACGATGACGGAGGCCATGGCCTTGATGCGGCGAGGCGAGATTTACAGCGTCGCTCATTTTCCAGCAGATTTTTCTGATGGGGCATTTCGTCGGCCGGAGCAGGTGACCGTGTCGTTCAACGGCGCCTTCCAGACGGTCGGCGCCTTGTCGGCCTTGGGGCAGAGCGCGGCCATCGCATCAGCGGCCGGCCAGCAGTTGCAAGAACGCGCGCGACAGAGAGGATTGCCGGAAACAGCCTTGCAACTCCCCGCTGTCCAGGTGTCGGTCGTCGGCAATCCGCAACTCAGCTTCGAGCTTTTTCTCGGCGGACTTCTGGCGCCGGGGGTTCTTCATCTGCTGGCGGCTTGTTCCGCGGTGCTGGCGGTTGGTCGGCTGATGCAGGGCGGCTCCTTCAAACGCTTCAAGACCGAGACGGACGGCTTCACAACGACGGCTCTGATCGGGCGACTCATTCCGCACTTCGTGATCTTCAGCCTGTGGGGGTTGGCCTGGATCGCTTGGCTCAGCGGCGTCCGGGGCTGGGGTGTGGCAGGGTCTCTCCCTCTGCTGATCCTCGGCATACTCGCCTTGATGGCGGTGAGCGTTGTCTTGTCGGCTTTTCTGGTCGCCGCGCTTGGCGAGGTGGATATGGCGTTCTCGGCCACCGCCATCTATTCGGGCGCGGCTATCGCCTTTTCCAACGGCACTCTCCCTCTGGACCATGGACCGCGCTTCGCCCGAATCTGGAGCGATATTCTTCCGTATACGCACTATCTACGCCTGCAGACGGGCCAGCTAGTCACGGGTGCGATTTCCGCATCGGCATGGCGAGACTTAATGTTCCTGAGCGGCGTCGCCGTCGTTGGTCTTATTCTATCGGCGCTGTTCATCCGGGGACGAGCGCGTCTTGTCCCCAAACCAGAAGATTTGCACTTTCCGCTTCCGCAACAGGGCGTTATCGCCGCCTTCGCCGCGACTTTCCGGAACCTGCCGCGTGCGCGACCGGTCAGCAGCCTACTGATCCTGGCGGTCGTCTTTTACGCCTTTTACTATCCGGCCGCCTATGCCGGACAGGCCGCGACGGGACTACCCATCGCTATAGCGACCCCGACGCAGACAGCGCTGACCCGCACCCTTGTCGAAGACCTGAATGCTTCGCGCGAGATCGAGGTCGCCGCCGTGATTTCATCCCCCGCTGAGGGCTTCGAACTGATGCGGCGCGGCGTGGTCGATGGGGTCGTCGTCCTGCCTCAGCGTTTTGAGGCCGATCTGTTCAGGGGGGCGCCGACGGGCGTGGCCATCTGGCTGAACGGCGGTTATCTGGTTCGTGTCACAGCGGTCGGCAGAGCCGTCGTCGCCGCAGCAGCGCAGGTCGCCGAGGCGCAGTTGAAAGGGCTGCCTGATATCGCCCGCGCCGTCAGATTGGCGCCGACCCTGAAGCAGGTTTCCCTCTTCAACCCAACTGAGGGCTATGGCGGCTATGCCGTGCCGGCGGTCAGTCTTATCATCCTGCAGCAGACGCTATTGCTGGGCGCGGGCGTGATCACAGCGGTGCGTCGAGAGACCGGTGCGGCTACGCTGAAACGTAGCGCGCGCTTGGGTCTTTGGCTGGCGCTTACGGCGATTGGGACAGCGTCCAGCCTCTTCTATTTCGGTTTCGTGTTCTGGTTTCAGGACTATCCCCGCGCCGGCAACCTGATCGGCGTTCTACTGCTGGCGCCCATTTTTTCAGCAGCGGTCGCCGCTGTGGGTCTGCTTCTAGGCGCGCTTTTCGATCGCCATGAGAGGGTCTTGCAGGTTCTGGTCGGCACTTCCGCGCCCTTGTTTTTCCTGTCCGGCGCTGCGTGGCCGCATTTCATGATGCCTGACGGTCTCGTCTGGTTCGCGCACCTTTCACCTTGCACCGCTGCCGTTCAGGCCTTTGTTCGCCTGAACGCCATGGGCGCCAGCCTTTCAGAAGTCTCAGGTTTGGCAGCCATTTTGACAGCCCTCGCCGTCGTCTATGGCGGTTTGTGGGTGGTGCGTGGACCAGTGCGTTCTGACCTGCGTCAATGACGTCAGGCGCGAACAAATCAGTTAGCTAGGGAGAAACAAAAACTCTATCTCGAGATCGATGGCGCACTGCGGATATCGGATCCTATCGCGCTTTGGCTGACATTCGCGCTATCCATCGAAGCTGAACTGTTCAAACATCGGCGACGGGCCTAGATCAGAACTCAGCGAACATCAGTAGCCAGGCCCACGCCGAGCTTCTATGTCGCGTTCTTGCAATGCTGACAATGTCCGCTTCTGATGCTGTGGACGGCTCTCCAACCCACCGGCGGCGTTAGGCCTCCGGCAGAGCTGGAGGAGAGCCATGGGACAGGT